>DASQPR010000235.1:0-4941 GCA_035643815.1 Micromonosporaceae bacterium
ATCCACGCGTTCACGGCGAGATCGAACTCCTTCGGGGAGAGGCACGGACATCACCATGCTACCGGGTCACCCGAACGACTTATCGGCGGCGCAGCGGCCGCGTCATCGGCGCAGTGCGCGGGCCGAGGCGTAGAGGCAGACGGCCGCGGCCGCCGCCAGGTTAAGGCTCTCGGCCCGGCCGTACAGCGGCACGTGCACCCGGGCGTCGGTCGCCTCGGCAAGATCGTCGGGCAGGCCGTGCGCCTCGGATCCGAACACCCACGCGGTCGGCCCGTCGAGCGCTCCGTCGTCGGCGAGTAGGTCGAGGTCCTGGTCGCCGTACGCGTCCGCGGCGAGCACGGTGAGCCCGGCGTCCCGTACGGTCGCGATCACGGCGGCCGGGTCGGCCGAACGTACGACGTCGAGGTGGAACAGGCTGCCGGCCGAGGCCCGGACCGCCTTCCCGTTGTACGGGTCGACCGTCTCGCCGGCGAAAACCACGGCGTCGGCGCCGGCGGCGTCGGCGGTGCGGAGCACCGTCCCGGCGTTACCGGGGTCGCGGATTCCCACCAGTACGGCGACCAGCCGCGGCCGCCGGGTCAGCGCGTCGGAGAGCGAGACGTCGAGATGCCGGCACACCGCCACGAGGCCCTGCGGTGTCACGGTTTCGGCCACCGCCGCCAGGCCGTCGTCGGTCACGAGCGACACCGCGGCGCTTTCCGCCCGAGCCGCCTCGACGAGCGCCGGATGCCGGTCGTACGCGTCCCGGGTGGCGAACAGTTCCACGACGCATCCCGGCCGGTTCATGGCCTCCCGTACCGCCTGCGGTCCTTCGGCCAGAAACAGCGCGGACGCGTCGCGGTCCCGGCGGCGCTGCAGGCGCCGAGCAGCAACAACCCGGGGCGTCCGCTGTGTGAACGGAGCTGCCCCGGGCTGCATGCGTGTGTATCAGGCGGCCTGAGCCGCCGCGCCGCCGATACCCTCGGCCTGCACGGCCGCACGAGCGACCTCGACCAGCGCGGCGAATGCCGCGGCGTCGTTCACGGCCAGGTCGGCGAGGATCTTGCGGTCCACCTCGACGCCGGCCAGGCGCAGACCCTGGATCAACCGGTTGTACGTCATGCCGTTCGCGCGCGCACCGGCGTTGATGCGCGTGATCCACAACTGGCGGAAGTCGCCCTTGCGGTCGCGGCGGTCCCGGTAGGAGTACTGCATCGAGTGCAGCACCTGCTCCTTGGCCTTGCGGTATAGCCGGGACCGCTGGCCCCGGTAACCGCTGGCTGTTTCCAGGACGGTACGGCGCTTCTTCTGGGCGTTAACAGCCCTCTTGACGCGTGCCACGTCAGTCTCCTCTTCGTCTTCGGTGGCGCGCTTTAGCGGCCGAGCAGCTTCTTGACGCGCTTGAGGTCCGACTTGGCCACCAGGGACAGCGAGTCAAGACGGCGCTTTTGCGAGCCGGACTTGTGCACGAACTTGTGCACGTTGTTCGCCGACTGCGTCATGATCTTCCCGGTCCCAGTGACCCGGGTCCGCTTCTTCAACCCGGAGTGGGGCTTCATCTTCGGCATTACGTTGGTCTCCCTATTGGTCGCCCGCATCGGGTGCGACCGCTGCGGCGGTGGCCTCGTCGGCCCCGGCGCGAGCGGCGGTCTTCACGTTGCGGTGCGGTGCGATCACCATGATCATGTTTCGACCGTCCTGCTTAGGCGCAGCCTCGACGAAGCCGAACTCACCGATCTCGTCCTCGAGCCGGCGCAGCAGCCGATAACCCAACTCGGGGCGGCTCTGCTCGCGACCGCGGAACATGATCGTGACCTTGACTTTGTCGCCGGCCTTCAGGAAGCGCAGGACGTGACCCTTCTTGGTCTCGTAATCGTGCGCATCGATCTTGGGCCGGAGCTTCATCTCCTTGATGACGGTCTGTTGCTGGTTGCGCCGCGCCTCGCGCGCCTTAAGTGCGCTCTCGTACTTGAACTTGCCGAAGTCCATGAGCTTGCACACCGGCGGGCGGGCCATCGGAGCAACTTCGACCAGGTCCAGATCCACATCCGCGGCCAGCTGGAGTGCGCGTTCCAGGGAGACGATGCCTACCTGTTCACCCTCCGGGCCGACCAGGCGGACCTCACGGGACCGGATCTGATCGTTGATGCGTGGTTCGACGCTGATGGGGCCTCCTCGAGTCGGTTCATCTATGTAGCGACCGACCCAAAAACGTCGGGCCCCGGCTGCTTATGCCGGAGCCCGCTCTCGACCGGTCGGCACGCGAGGGCGTGCTCAAGATCGCCAGATCACCTGGCGACCGACCGGACCCGGCAACTCGTCGTCACTCGGGTGGGAGCGGGCGCTCCGCTTGGGACGTGATCGGCTGACTCGTCGGGTGACGGGCACGCCAAACACATATTGGTCGACTTTGCAAGTGTAGCAGTCGTGAGGCGCCGGGGCCGAATCCTCAGACCACCGGCGCGCCGTCGCCCTCCGCGGCAGCGTCAACCGGCCGCTCACGGCTCGCGGCAGCGTCAACCGGCCGCTCGCGACTCGCGGCAGCGTCAACCGGCCGCTCGCGACTCGCGGCAAGGAGCCGGCGGAGCGTCCGTACGGTGTCGAGGGCGTACTCCTTGTCCGCCGCCTGTACGGCCATGACCGAGATCACGTCGTCGTCCTGCAGGTCGAGTGCCACCCACGGCGAACCCCGGTCGAAGCGCACGGCGGCGATCACCGGCCACGGGAAGTATTTCCAGGCCAGCAGATTGCGAACCCGTACGCCGTCGGCGTCGGCGATGATCCGCGGGCGGGTGAACATCAGCACGGCGGCAGCCGCGAAGAACCCGAGGAGGATCATCGCGATCTGGTCCTCGACGTGGAACTCGCTACGGCCGCTGTCGGTCCGGCCGCGCAGGGTGAACGCGACGGACGTGAAGATCACGACCACGAGCACCGCCGAAATGTAGGCCACTTTCTTGGCCTTGCGTGCTCGAGCATCCACCGTCGTCGCGGGTTCGCCGGGCAGCACCGAGTCAGTCACGGTTACTCAGTGTGCCACTGGCGGCTGAGCGGACGCGGCTGCCCCGCTCCTTCTGAGTCCACGATTGGCTGGCGGACCGGCGCGCGGCCACCGCGCATCGGCCACTCGCTGACGTCGGTGGCGTCGCGCCCGCCGCCGCGTACGCACAAACCACCGTCGCGGGCTCGCCCGGCGCAGCGCCGCGGCACGCCGACCGGGCGTCGCCCGTCGCTGGGCTGGACACGGCTCGCCGGGCCGGTCAGCCGGTTATGCACAGGGGCTGGCGATCGATCGGATAGCTGACCATAATTCGGCCACATGACGCAGCCGTCCCCGATTCCCGGCCCTCGCGTGCCCGCTCCGGCCGCGCGGCTCGACGGTGTTGACACTGGTGAATTCGGGGATCGGACGGACGACCGGTTGGCCGATGCTCAGGTCGCGATCCGCCAACGACGCTACCGGCTGGCCCGCGAGATGCTACTGGCCGTGCTCCGTGACCGCCCGGATTCGGTCGTCGCCCTCGGCGGACTGGCAGCAGTCTCGACGCTGCTCGGCGACGCCGGTGGCACGCTCCAATTCGCGGACGCCGCGCTCCGGGTGGCGCCCGGCCAGCCGAAGGTGCTCGCGATGCGGGCCACCGCGTTGTGCGCGCTCGGTCGCCGGGACGAGGCGCGGCAGGCCGCCGAGGCGGCAATCGCCTACGAGCCGCGATCGGCCGAGCCCTACGCGGCCCGGGCCGGCGCCGATCTCGCCGAGCACAGCCGGTCGGGCTATGCCGCGGTCCTCGATGTGATGGCGCGGGCGCGGCGAGCCGTGATCGACTCGTCGCCGTATTTGCTCACGCTGACCGCGCGCTACGCCTGTGCGCTCGACGGACTCGGCGCCCGGGCGCACGCGCGGATGCTGCTGTCCGCACTCATCCGGGAGCACCCGAACAGCCCGAGCGTGCGCTACCAGGCGGCCCAGCTCGAATCCGGCGCCTGGAACTGGCGACGGACCGTCGTGCACCTAGCCGCCCTCTTGGGTCAAGAAGACGGCGGCACGCTCGTCGCGTTGGCCACGCGCCGGTGCGCAACGGTCGTCCGGTTGTGGCTGGTCGAACTCGCCGGCGTCGGTGCACTGCTACTCGTCGCCGCCGTCGCCGCGCAGATCTGGTCGGCACGGGCCGGTGCCGCGGTGGCGGTGGCGGCGCTGGCGGCGTATGTCGGACTCATCGCCGCATCGATCGGCAGCCTCACCTCCGGTCGGCGAGCCGTTGTGAAGATCATCGCGCGCTCGCCCGGCGCCATCGCCGCCGGCGCTCTGATCGCAGCGATGCTCACGGGTCAGATCGTTTCCGTGGTACGGGTGGATGCCCTCACCCACGGCGGCTCGATCTGGTTGCTGGCCGCCGCGGCGGCCCTCGGATTCGGCGCCGTGACCGACTTGGCGGTCCGGACGTTCAGCACGATCGGGCATCGCTACAAGGCCTGGGCGAATCGGGAGCTCATCGCCGCCGCCCTCGCGATGGAGTCGGCCGGCCCGGCGCCGGCATGCATTCTCTATCCCGTCGACGTTCCCACGGCGGGTCGGCTGTCGCTATCCGGGCTTCCGGCCCAGCCGTCGGCTCGGAAGTCGGTGCTCGACTCGTTCGGCGCGTACGGAGTCGACGTCCTTGTATCGACGCTGGGTGATGATCTGTCCACCTGGCAAGACAGATCGGTGGCGAGCGGTGGCGAGATCGTCGTGTTCCCGATCGCTGCAGGCAGCGCGCCCGGGGGACCGGACTTCGATGACCTCATCACGAGCATCGTCGCGCGGCTGCGCGCGGGTGCCTCGGTGACGGTGGCCTGCCGTACCGGTGCCGAGCGCAGCGCCCTCATCGCGGCAGCGGTCTGCGTCGAGCTTGGTCTGCCGGCCGACGTGGCCTGGTCCCATGTGGAGCAATCCCGCCGCGTCCCGCTCGCGGTGTCACCGGCGCA
>DASQPR010000236.1:0-13507 GCA_035643815.1 Micromonosporaceae bacterium
CGGCCGCACGTTCGTAGTCGGCCAGTTCGTGCACCATAGAGACCACAGCCGGCACGTCCTCGGGACGTACCGGCTGGATCGCAAAACCGTTGCTCACGCCTGCTTGGTCTCCCAGAAGATCTTGGAGATCTCCTCGATCTTGCCGAGGAGCTGATCGGCGACGCCCGGGTCGGCCGAGCCCTTGGCACCAGAGGCACCGGCCAGCTTGGTCGCCTCGTTGAAGAGCTGGTGCAGGTTCGGGTACTTCTCGAAGTGTGGCGGCTTGAAGTAGTCCGTCCACAGCACCCACAGGTGGTGCTTGACGAGCTCGGCCCGCTGCTCTTTGATGACGATCGCGCGAGTGCGGAAGTCCGGGTCCGAATTGGCCTGGTACTTCTCACAGATCGCCTTGACCGACTCGGCTTCGATCTTCGCCTGCGCTGGGTCATAGACCCCGCAGGGCAGGTCACAGTGGGCGCGCACAATGGTGCGCGGCGTGAACATGCGTGGCAGACGCATTCCTGTTCCTCCTGGATGATGCGATGATCACCTGTCAGTACCCGACCCTACTCCTGGCAAACTGGGTGAGTGACGCGGAGCGGATTGTGTACGGGGTCTCTGTTGCTGGACCGTCGATGGCACCTACGCTGCATCATGGCGATGCCCTTCTGGTTCGGCGAACCCGGCGCGGTCGGGCGGGCGCCGTCGCCGTGGTGCGTTTCCGCGGTGACGAGCACCTTTACGTCAAGCGTCTGTCCCATGAGGTAGACGGTGGCTGGTGGGCAATCGGTGACAACCCGTACGCCTCCACAGACTCGCGTCAATACGGTCCGGCGGAAGTGGTCGGCCGCGTGCTTGTTCGTTACTGGCCGCGGTTGTCCCGGATACGCTCGATCGACAGTCCTGGGAGTTGACCATGCAGTACTCGTTCTCGCCGGACGATCCGACGTTCATCATCCACCGCGGCGGCAAGATGGAGATCGCCCCGACCGTCGCGTTGTCCAGCCGCGACGATCTTTCCCGGGCGTACACACCGGGTGTCGCCGATGTCTGTCTCGCTATCGCCGACGATCCGTCGCTGGCCAACACGTACACGTGGGTGTCACACGCCGTCGCGGTGGTGACGGACGGTTCGGCCGTGCTCGGACTCGGCAACATCGGCCCTCGGGCCGCGATGCCGGTGATGGAGGGCAAGGCCGTCCTCTTCAAGGCATTCGGTGGCGTCGACGCGGTGCCGATCTGCCTGGACACACAAGACGTTGACGAGATCGTCGCGGCGGTCACGGCGCTCGCGCCGTCATTCGGCGGAATCAACCTCGAAGACATTTCCGCGCCGCGGTGCTTCGAGATCGAACATCGGCTGGATGCCGCACTGCCTATCCCGGTCTTTCATGACGATCAACACGGTACGGCCGTGGTTGTGCTCGCGGCACTGCGTAATGCGACGCGGCTGCTCGACCGGAAGCTCGGCGACCTCCGCGTGGTCGTGGTTGGCGCCGGTGCGGCCGGCGTGGCCGTGACAAAGATGCTCATCGCTGGCGGCGTGAATGGCGGTGACGTCGTCGTGTGCGACTCGCGCGGTGCGCTCTACGACGGGCGCCCGGACCTGTCCGGCGCCAAGGCCGAGCTGGCCGGGGTCACGAACGCGGCCAAACTCGCCGGGGATGTCACCGCAGCGCTGCGCGGAGCAGACGTGCTGATCGGTGTGTCCGGGGGGCAGATCCCGGAGTCGGCCGTGGCCGGCATGGCCGGCCACGGCGTTGTCTTCGCGCTCGCCAACCCGACGCCCGAGGTGCACCCCGACGCCGCCGCGCGGTACGCGAGGGTGGTTGCCACGGGCCGTAGCGACTTTCCGAATCAGATCAACAATGTGCTGGCGTTTCCGGGCATCTTCCGAGGTGCGCTGGACGCTGGCGCGACCCGGATCACCGAGGGCATGAAGGTCGCCGCGGCCGAGGCCATCGCCGGAGTCGTCGAGCCCAACCTGGCGCCGGACACCATCGTGCCGAGTGCTCTGGACCCACGAGTGGCGATCGCGGTGGCCGCCGCCGTCGCCGAGGCGGCCGGCCGCGATGGCGTCACCCGCGATGGCGTCACCCGCTGACAGGATGCCGCCAGTGTTAGCGTGGCGCCCATGCGAGCCGCGTACGCCTCGGCGATCAATCCAACCGATCCGCTCGCCGGCCTCACCGTCGGTGATTTGCCCGAGCCGGAGACGCCCGCCGATTGGGTGAGGATCGAGGTCAAGGCGAGTTCGTTGAACCACCACGACCTGTGGTCGCTGCGGGGTGTTGGTCTCAGCGCGGATCAACTACCGATGGTCCTTGGTTGCGATGCGGCCGGTCTCGATTCGGACGGCAACCCGGTGTTGATCCACGCCGTGATCGGTGATCCGACGGCCGGCGACGAGACGATGGATCCGAAGCGGACGCTGCTTTCGGAGAAGTGGCCCGGCACGATCGCCGAAACCGTACGGGTGCCACGCCGCAACGTCATCCCGAAGCCACCGGAGCTGAGCTTCGCCGAGGCCGCGTGCCTGCCGACGGCCTGGCTCACGGCGTACCGGATGCTGCGCGTACGCGGTCGGCTGCCCGAGGGTGGCTCGGTGCTCGTGCAAGGTGCGGGCGGCGGTGTCGCGACGGCTGCGGTCGTGCTGGCGCAGGCACTCGGTGCTCGGGTCTATGCGACGAGCCGGGATGCCGGCAAGCGCGAGCGCATCGCGGAGTTGGGCGCGACGGCGGTTGAACCGGGCGCGCGCCTGCCCGAGCGCGTCGATGTCGTCATCGAGACGGTCGGTGAGGCCACCTTCGACCATTCGCTGAAGTGTGCGAAGCCGGGCGCTCGGATCGTCGTCAGCGGCGCGACGTCCGGCTTCTTCCCCCAGGTCGACCTGCGACGGGTGTATTTCCTGCAGCTCGAAATCATCGGTTCGGCCATGGGCACCCGCGACGAACTGGCCGCGCTGGCCACGTTGTGCGTGTCACGCGGTATTCGACCGGTCATCGACTCGGCGTACGGATTCTCCGACGTACGCGCCGCGTTCGAGCACCTCGCGTCGGGCGACGTGTTCGGCAAGGTCGTCATCGACCACACGCGATAGTCCGACGGTCAACGCAGGCGGGTCACCGAGTCGATGCGGGCCAGGGCGAACTTCCGCTCGTCGTCCCGGAGCCGGCACCACGCCACGAGCATGCCGCCGGTGAGTTCGATCGGTTCGATCACGCGATCGCTGATCTCACCCGACCCGTTCGTATAGGCGATGTTGATCGGTCGCGCCCGGTCGATGGCATCGCACAGCAGCTCCCGCTGGGCCACGGTCAGGTGGCTCGCATAGCGGGCGACCAGCATTGCGGTCGAGGTGGCCGACGGCGCCGGTACGAGCCGTAGGGCCGGTGGCACCGGCGGCTCCGGTACGGGCGCGGACATCAGGGCGTCAGCTCGGTCGTACGGGTCGGCGACGCTCGGCGTCCGCCGGCGCGACTGGATCGGGATCACGGTCGCGCGAGCGGCCGCCCGCCGCTTCGTGATCCGTTCCACCAGGGGCTGACCGTCGGACGCCTCGCCGACCGGTGCGTACCCGGCCGATCGCAGCGTACGCAGCGTCTCGGTCGCGTCCAGCGCACTACCGAGGACGTTGGGCGCCAGCTCGGTCAACTGCAGGGCGCGCAATGATCGTGTGGCGACGAGTTCGGCTAGCAGCGCCGGATCGTCGGCGCGGAGCACGCAGCCGAGCGCCCGGACCCGGATCCCGCCGTGGCGCCGGGCCGCGTCGGCGATCAGATATTCGAGCGGTTGCGGCAGCCGACCGGTGGTGGCGATCGCGCGCAACGCGGCGGTCAGCGTCTGCCCGGTGTGGCCGGCGTCGAGCGCGCGCCGTACGGAATCGGCCGAGAAGCGCCAGGTCGCGCCGCCACCGCGGGATTCCCGATCGGCCGAACCGTCGAGCAGCCCGGCGAGGTCGGCGGCCGGTGTGCCGGTGACGACGACCGTCAGGTCGGCTTGGAAGATCGCCTCGTGCGTGTGCTCCGGCAGCATCCGCATCGCGACGTCGCCGATCCGTGACAGGCGCTCCGCGGCGTCGGTGAGCCGCAGTGCTGCCTCGGGCGGCAGCGGCTCGATCGCGACGTCGCCGGCAGCATCATCGAGCACGGCCCGGCCGAGCGTGGACAGGGTCCCGCGCGCGGCCACCCCGAGCAAGTGCGCCTCGACCCATAAGGCGGCCACGGCGTAGCGCACGTCGGTAAGGAGCCGGGCCATCGCCGGGCGCCGCCACTCGACGGCGGCGGCGAGGCCCAGACCGTCCGAAACGACTCGGCCGGCCGGGATGGCGGTCGCGGCCGACAACAGATCCCGACGGAGATCGGAAGCAACGGTGGCGTACGCGTCGTCGGCCAGCACCGGCCGGGGTGGACTGTCGTCCGGCCGGTCCACCAGCGTCGGCACCGTTCGCAGATCCCACCAGGCGTCGACGAGCACCGCCAGGCGTCCGGCCGGCGGCTCGGCCAGCCACGCGTCATAGCCGGGTGTTGGCACGAGTCCGTCGTCCTCGACGTCGAGCAACCCGACGTCGATCGCGAGCGTCAGCCACAGCCGTACCGCCGCTTCGGGCAAGGTCGTGACCTTGGCGATCCGGCGGAGATCGCGCACGCCGACGCCGCCCGTCTTGAGCAGGGTCGGCGGCGCCACCTCGCACGCGTCGACGACGAGTGTCACGTGCTCGGTGGCCAGCGCCGCGGCGGCCGCGGCATCCTCGTCGACCACATCAATGGCGACGCCGACCGTGGTCTCGACGTCCGGTCGCGGCGTGAGTGTCGGATGCCAGTCGTCACCGCGGATCGCGAGCGCTACCTCGCGCGGCACCACGATCTGCTGCCAGTCGGCGATGACCAGTCCGTGCGTAAGCAGCCAGGCGATCGCCGGGTCGGGCCGGCCGGTGTAAAAGAACGAACCGCCGTAATCGAGTGCCGGACCGTCCCAGGCGGCCTCGGCCAGGCGCTCCCGCTGCGCCGACGGCGCCGCGTCGTAGAGCGCGCGTACCGCGTCGCCGTCGCGATAGAAGTCGGCGATCGCGGCCACCAGGTCATGCTTGCGCGCCGTTGGGCTGAGGCCTAGTGCGCTGGCCCGGGTACGGAGATCGTCGACCGTACGGGGCGCGAGCAGATCGGCGATCCGTGGACCCAGGTGCAGCGGCCGGGGGAGTGCCGCGGTCAGTGCCGGCGCCACGTGTACGTCTCCGTCGACGACCCAGGCGACCGCCCACCACTGGCAGACATCGAGGGCGGCAGCGAACAGGCGGTCGTCCACGCCCACCCCGAGCACGCCGGCCAGGTCGTCGACGTCGATCCCGGCGGCACCGTGGACCGCGATCGTCTCCAGCAACTCGACACACGGCATGGGCAGATCGCGTAGGACGGTCTCGATCCCGTACGGCACCGACAGGCGCGACGCGACCTCGCCGAGATGGCGGGCACCGAGCGTCTCGGGACGCCGGGCCAGGATCGCCGCGAGTTCGTCACGGCTGCGCTCGGCCAGCCAACGCGCGAGCGTGGAGGTCACGTTGCCTGAATGTGCCCTACCCCGCCGGCCGCGTCAACTCGCCACCAGCGCTAGCGTGACCGGGTGACGAACGTTGGTGGCGAGACCTGGGACGGCCCGCACTTCGGAGAGCAGGGCGGCCTGCTCACGTACGGCGCCTACCTGCGGCTGCCCGAGCTGCTCGACCAGCAGCGGGCCGAGTCGGACCCGCCGGCCCACGACGAGCTGCTGTTCATCACGATCCACCAGGTCTACGAGCTGTGGTTCCAGTTGCTGTTGGCCGAGTTGGGCGATGCGCGCGACCGGATGCTCGCCGGCGAGTCCTATCTGCCGCGCGTACGGCTGGAGCGATGCCTCGCGATCGAGCGCGTGCTCATCGCTCAGGTTGACGTGATCGACACGATGACGCCGCAGGACTTTCTGGCCTTCCGTACGAAGCTTGCGCCCGCGTCCGGCTTCCAGTCGGCCCAGTTCCGGGAGATCGAATTCCTGTCCGGTCTGAAGGATCCCGGTTACGTGCAACGGTTTCGCGGCCTCACGCCGGCCGAGCGCGATCAGTTGACGAGGCGACTGGACGAGCCGTCGTTGTGGGACGCCTACCTCGACGTACTGCGGCAGGCGGGGTTCGCCGTCGAAACCGCCGAAGAGCGGGTTGCCTCACTGCGGACGATCGCCCACGACCGGGCGGCGTACGGGCCGCTGTGGGATCTGGCCGAGGCGCTCGTCGACCACGACCAGGCATGGTCGCTGTGGCGCGCCCGGCACGTGCTGATGGCCGAGCGCCAGATCGGCACGAAGCCCGGCACCGGCGGATCGGCCGGCGGCGCCTACCTTCGGTCCCGGACCGACCTGCGGTTCTATCCGGAGTTGTGGGAGCTGCGAAGCCACCTGTAACCGGGCGCGACGGCTACCGGCCGCGTCGGCTACCGGCCGAGCGCCGCGACCCGGTCGGCGACGGCAAGCCGTACCGTCGCATCGGTCTGTGGCGTGACCGTGCCCCATTGATCGAGCGCGAGCAGGGCGGCGCCGGCGACCGGACGATCATGCACAATCTCGATGGTCGCGCGCGGTGCGGCCGTCGCAAGCCCGGCCAAAACCGGTCCGTGCAAGACCGGACGCCGCGCGGTGAGGACCCCGCCGCCCAGCACGATCGTGTGGGGCTCGTCCAGTAACTCCAGGCGCTCCGCGGCGATCCGGGCCAGCAGCACGATCTCCCGGGCCTGCCGGGCGACGACACTCCGGGCCACCTCGTCGCCGGCCTCGGCGACGTCGAAGAGCAGCGGCGTCAGCTCCTCGATCCGTGTCCGCGGTATGTCGCGCAGATGCATGGCCGCGCTCACATCCTCGACCCGGGCGCTGCCGAAGTGCTCGGCGACGGCTCGCGAAAGGGCCGTAGCCGGTCCACGGCCGTCCTCGCCGCGGGCCGCATGCCACAAGGTCAAATCGGCCAGGTGATGGCCGCCGCCCCAGTCGCCGGTCAACGACCCGAGAGCCGGGAAGCGAGCCGAGCGGCCATCGGCGCGACGGCCGACGCAGTTGATGCCGGCGCCGCAGATCACGGCGATCGCATCCGGGTCGGCCGTGCCGGCGCGCAGCAACGCGAACAGGTCGTTGTCGATCACGTTCTCGGTTGCCCAGCCGACGTCTCCGACCGCCTTCGCGTAGCGCTCGACCTCGATCGGCAGGTCGACGCCGGCGAGGTAGGCGACCAGAAGGTCGACCGCGACGGCCGATTCGGCCACGACCGGGCGAATCAGTGCGTCGAGCACGGCCAGCGAGCCCTCGATGCCCAGCCAGTCCGGCGACGAACCCGGTCCGCGTGCGAAGGCGAGGACGCGGCCATCCTCGGCACCGACCAGCACGTCGGTCTTCGAATTGCCGCCGTCGATGGCAAGGTAGTGCCGCATTGGATCGCTCACGCTGCCCAGGCCAGGTGATCGCGCCCGGCCGAGATCAGGTCGTCGGTGAGCCGCTCGGCCAGGTCGTGCTGACCGATCAACGGGTGCGCGAGCAGCGCCCGGTAGACCCGGTCGCGGCCGCCGCGGATCGCCGCGTCGACCGCGATCTCCTCGTACGCGCTGACGTGGGCGACGAGTCCGGACATGAGCGGATCGAGTGGCCCGGGTGGAACCGGAAGCGCACCGGTGGCGTCGACCGTGCAGGTCGCCTCGATCACCGCATCGTCGGCGAGGAACGGCAGCGTGCCCCGGTTGCGTACGTTCACGGAGTGGGTCGCACCGTCGTCGGTCAGCAGCGAGGTGACCAGGCCGATGGCGGCCTCTGAGTAGAACGCTCCGCCGCGCTGCCCGAGCAGATCCGGCTTCGTCTCGAGCGCCGGATCCTGGTACATCGCGAGCAGCTGCGCCTCGATCTTCGCGACCTGTTCGCCGCGCGTCGGCACGCCGATCAGTTCCTGCACGGCCTCGTCGTGGGCGTAGTAATAGCGCAGGTAGTAGGACGGAACGCAGCCCAACGCGGCGAGCACGGCCGGCGGCAGCTCCACCTGGGCGGCGAGGCCGGCGCCGTGCGTCGCCAGTAGCTCGGGCAGCCGGTCGACGCCATCGACATACGCCGCCCGCTCCCACGTCAGGTGATTGAGTCCGATGTGATCGAGCGTCACGGCGTGCGGTTCAACGCCGAGCCAGCCGGCAAATTGTCGTTGAAATCCGATCGCGACATTGCAGAGGCCCACGGCGCGATGGCCGGCGTCGAGCAGTGCACGCGTCACGATCCCGACTGGGTTGGTGAAGTCGACGATCCACGCCCCCGGCGCGGCCAACCGTCGGGCGCGCTCGGCGACATCGAGCACGACCGGCACCGTACGCAGGGCCTTCGCCAGCCCGCCGACGCCAGTGGTCTCCTGGCCAAGGCGTTCGTACTTGAGCGGGAACGTCTCGTCGGATATCCGGGCCGCCTGGCCGCCGACCCGGAGCTGGATCAAGACGACATGGGCGTCGCGCAGACCCTCGTCCGTCGAGGTTGTCCAGGTGATCCGCCCCGAGTGGCCGTAATGCGCGAAGATCCGCCGGGCGAACGCGCCGACGATCTCCAGCCGGTCAGGGTCCGGGTCGACGAGGGTCAGCTCGGTGACCGCGAGCGCGTCGCCGAGCCGGGCGAACCCGTCGATCAGTTCCGGCGTGTACGTCGAGCCACCGCCGATGACGGTGAACTTCATGTGTTAACCCCTCTATGCGTGCGCGGGTGGTTGTCCGTACCCGTGGAAAAGGTTGTGCGGCCCGGGCCTTGACGCGGCGTCAGCCCTTGACGCCGGTCAGCGTGATCCCTTGGACGAAGGCTTTCTGAGCGAAGAAGAACAAGACGAGAATGGGTACGACGGTAATGACCGCTGCCGCCATCACGAGGTTCCATTCGACGTTGTGCAATCCATGAAACGACGCGAGCGCGAACGACAGCGTCCAGTTGCTCTGGTTCTCGCTGGTGTAGAGATACGGCCCGTAGTAGTCGTTCCAGCAGTAGAAGAACATGAACATCGACGTCGCGGCGATGCCGGGCTTTGCCATCGGGATGATCACCCTCAACAGCGTTCGCCACTCGCCGGCACCGTCGACCCGCGCCGCGTCCAGATACTCGTCGGGGATCGTCACCATGAATTGCCGCAGCAGGAAGATGGAGAACGCGTCGCCCAGCAGGTTCGGCAGGATCAGCGGCCACAGAGTGCCGGTCAGGTGGAAGTTTGCCCACCAGAGATACAGCGGCACGGTGGTGATCTGCGGCGGCAGCAGCATCATGCAGATCAGCACGAGGAATACGAAGTTGCGGCCGCGCCAGTGCAACTTCGACAGGGCGTACGCCGCCGGCACGCTCGAGATCAACATGAATCCGGTCGCGAGGGCGGCATACAGCAACGTGTTGAGCAAGTATCGGCCCATGTTGAGCTTGCGGAACACATCAACGTAGTTGCCGAAGTGCCACGTCGTCGGCCAGTAGTTGCTGGACAGCGACTGCTGGGGCGACATGAACGACGTGAGCACGATGAACAGGACGGGCGCGAGCGCGCACACGGCGATCGCGATCGCGATGGCGTGCCGCGCAACGAAGACCAGCAGACGTTCATGTCCGACCGGACCCGACGGCCGGGGCTTGGCCGGCGCCGCCGCCCGCGTCGTTTCGGCTGGCGCGATGACAGCGGTCATGACGCTCCCTCGGTGAACGAACGGAATCGGCGCAGCAATACGGCCAGCACCGCGCAGGTGACGACGAACAATACGACCGCGAGCGCGTTCGCATAGCCGAGCAGGTTCTCCGGGAATCCGGTCTGGTAGATGTAGAGCGGATACGTCAGCGTCGACTCCTGGGGATAGCCGAAGTTCGACGCCGCGCCGCCACCGACCGTCGCGGCTCCCGACGCTGCCGCCGCCGCGACGGCGGCCTCCGTGAACAGGCACAGCGTTGCGATGATGTTGATCACCGTGGTGAACAGCAGCACCGGTGAGATCGTCGGCAATGTGACATGGCGGAATTGACGGGTGGCGCTCGCGCCGTCGATCGAGGCCGCTTCGTAGAGGCTCGCCGGCACATCCAGCAACGCGGCGAGGAAGATCACCATGGTGTTGCCGATGCTCCACATGGCCAGCAGCACAAGCGACGGCTTCGACCACGACGGTGAGTTGAACCACAGTGGACCCTCGATGCCCAACTTACCGAGCAGCGTGTCCACTGGGCCGATGCCGGGCTTGAGCAGGTAGACGAAGGCCAGCACCCCGGCCACCGTCGGCACGAGCGCCGGCAGGAAGAAGATCGTGCGGTAGAGCGAGGAGGCGTGCCTCATCTTGGTCAGGAGTAGGGCACTGCCCAGCCCGGTGACGAGCTGGGCCGGCACCATGATCAGACAGAACCAGAGCGTGTTCCAGGCCGCGGTGTGCACGAACGGGTCGTGCAGCAGGTAGCGGTAGTTGCCCAGCCCGTACCACGTGCCGGGCGCGTCCAGGATGCCGAAGCGGTGCAGCGAGGACTCGATTGCCGTGCCCAGCGGGAAGAGCAGGAAGATCCCGATGCCGAGCAGTGCCGGTCCGATGAACGAACCGACCGTGAGATAGCGCCGGAGCGTCCGCCGCCAGCTCGGACGCCGACGGCTGACGGTCCGACCGGTCGATTGCGTCGGCCCCGGGCCGGCATCCTGGGTCGATCGAGGTCGCTCGTCTGGTGCGGGCCGCCGGCGCGGCCGGGTCGGTCCCGGCCGCGCTGACGCGTCTGTTGCCGACATGACGGCTACCCGGCAATCGACAGTGCTTGGTTGATCTGACTGTCAACCTGTGTCAGTCCGGTGCCGAGGTTCGACACCTTGCCCGCCTGCCACTTGTCCACGAACGCCTGCATGTCGTCCTGGTAGGTGGTGCCGGCGCCGCTCGGTGGCGTGGTCGACGTGGCCGGGTTGGCGGAGATCTGCAGGAACAGCTTGAAGTTCGCGTCGGCCGACAGGTTCGGCGAGTTCAACGCGGACGTCAGGGTCGGTACGTTCTTGATGCCGTTGGCCAGCTTGACCATCGCGTCGGTGTTGGTGGTCAGGTACTTGATGAACTCCCAGGCCGCTTCCGGGTTCTTCGAACCGCGCGAAATGCCGATCACATTGCCGGTGATGTAGCCGGAGCCGTACACGCTGGCTCGGTCGGTGCTGACCGGGATCGGCGCGACACCGTAGTCGACCTTGGACTTGTCGGCGGCGATCGACGCGATGCGCCACTCACCGTCCATGTTGATCGCGAGTTTGCCGGCCTCGAACGCGTTCTGCGCGCTGAATTCGTCGCCGAACGTCGCGTTGAACTTGGTGAGCTTGCCGTAGCCGTACCAGTCGACCAGGCTCTTCTGCCAGGTGAGCAGGCTCTGCCAGGCCGGGTCGGTGCCGATCGCGGATTTGCCGTCGCCGGTGAGCCACTTGGCCCCGGTCATCGGCGCGAAGTGCGCCGCCGAGTTCTCGTATACACCGAAGGATGGGTCGAAGCCGGCGACCTTGATCGATCCGTCCGGATTGAACTTAGTGAGCTTCTTCGCGTCGGCGGTCAAATCGTCCAGCGTCTTCGGCGGATCGGTGATGCCGGCCGCTGCGAACATGGTCTTGTTGTAGTAGATGCCGTACGCGTCGTTTAGGAACGGCATGGTGCAACGCTTGTTGTTGTATTGGGTGTAGTTGAGCACCGGGCCCGGAATCTGCGACAGGTCGACCTTGTCGCGCTTGATGTAGGGCGTCAGATCTTGCCACGCGCCGGACTGGCAGAACTTGCCGACGATGTCCGTCGAGTAGGACAGGCCGACATCGGGGCCGCCGCCGGACGCGATCGCCTGGGTCATCTTGTCGTCGTCCTGGCCGTCCTTGACGATGACCTTGATATTCGGGTGGGAGGCCTCGAAGTCGCTGACCACGCCCTTGATCGCCGCGGACTCACGATCGGTGAAGAAATGCCAAAACGTGATCGTGCCCGAGGCGGTGACGCCTGGGGATGCGATCGGTTTGCTGGCGTGGGTGCTCGGCGTGCAGGCGGCGGCCGCGGTGACTATCGCGGCGCCAACGGCGACCACGCCGATCAGCCGGGTTCGGTGGCGCCGTGCCGCTATCGCTGGATCTCGGTGTGACTGGCGCAGGTGACCCTTCATGGCCGTACTCCAATCGAGGGGGTGGCGGTGCTGGGTGGGTGGGGATTGTCAATAGCAGGTGTCTATGGGCGCGCGTCGTGGACGGACTGGATGAGGTCATTACGGAGTCGGTCGAGGCCGGCGTCGATGGCACCGAGGAGGACCGGGTCGTCACTGACCCCGCTGGTGGCGATCGCCGCTTCGAGCGGTCCGTTGGCGCGCATCACAACCGCGGCGGCGTCGCGGAGGCGTGCGCCGCCGGCCCGACCGACCGCGCCGGCCAGGACGACCAGCGACGGATCGAGCACGGCGACGACGGTCGCGGCGGCCAACGCGACGCGTTGTGCCAGGGCCGCGATGAACGCCGCGCCGCCGGTTGCGACGGCCTCGGCCGGGGTTCTTGCGTGCACGCCGTGCTCGGCCGCGAGGAATAGCACGGCCGGGCCGGAGAGCACGCTGTGCAGATCTGGACTGTCGCGTGGGGCGGCTGAGCGTTGGCTCGGCGCGTTCACACCGGTACGGCCGCCGACCAGTCCGAGCGGCATGTAGCCGATCTCGCCGGCCCCGCCACGCGAACCGCGCAACAGTGTGCCGCCGAGATCGATGGCGAGACCGAGGCCGTTGTCGAGCCACAGCAGCGCGAACGATTCGGTGCCGGCCCCGACACCGTGCCGGCGCTCGGCGATCGCGGCGAGGTTGACGTCGTTGTCCACCTCGACCGGTGCGGCGAGGCGGCGGCGCAGCGTCGACACGAGCCCCGCACGGCCGAGACCCGGTACGTCGACGTGGTGGATGGTGTCCGTCGTGTGGTCGTACGACCCGGGCACCCCGAGATGGGTGTGCCGGATCTTGTTCGGCTCGAGGCCGGCGTTGAGGCAGACCGAACGGAGTTCGGCGATGAGTGTCTCGGCCGGATCGGTCCCATCGAGCGCCACGATCCGCTCGTCCCGTGCGCGAGTGGTGCCGGCCAGGTCGCTGACGGCCAGGGCAATCTCCGGCGGGCCGCCCGTCTCCCGTACCGATATGGCCGCCGTGTAGGCCCCGTCCGGGTTCGTCGCGTAGATCTCGGCGTTCGGGCCGGGCCCGCCGCTCGTGTGACCGGTGATGCGGGCGAGGTCGGCGACGACGAGCGTGCGCAGCACGTCCGAGGTCGTCGGCTTGGACAGGCCGGTGAGCTCGCGGATATCGGCACGGGTCAGCGGACCGCGGGTGAGCAAGTGCGCGAGGACGGCGCTGGTGTTCATGGCGCGGAGGAGTTTCGCTGAACCGGACGGCCGTTCCATCGGGCCCCCATCCGCGCGATCGCTGACGATCATCCGTTAGGCAACCTGACTAACTATTGCCGGAGAACGTACGACCGCGTTGCTTCCGTGTCAATGGGTGGTTTTCGGGGCCCATGATCGAC
>DASQPR010000237.1:0-3516 GCA_035643815.1 Micromonosporaceae bacterium
GTCCGGCCAGGACTTCGGCATGCACGGCGGTCCCGGCGTCGTCCCGCGTCAACGTGCCCGCC
Source organism: Micromonosporaceae bacterium (assembly GCA_035643815.1). Classification (GTDB taxonomy): domain Bacteria; phylum Actinomycetota; class Actinomycetes; order Mycobacteriales; family Micromonosporaceae; genus DASQPR01. The sequence goes on from DASQPR010000237.1 coordinate 63, forward strand.
TCGAACCCGAACAACTCGACCAGTCGATGTTGCGCCGCCTCGACATCGCTGTACGGCAGGAGCGCCAACACTTGCCGTACCGCAAACGGGCGTGCGGCGGCCCGTTGCATCTCGCGGATGACCGCCGTCGGATCGACCTCGGGGTTGGAGCCTGCGTCGGTCGAGACCGGCAACAGACCGTCGACGCGCTGCCGCAGGCGGCTGATCGCGTCGATCTGGGCGTCGAGTTCGGCGCGCTGCCGGACGGCCGCTGAGCGTAAGTCCCACGTCGGGTCTTTCATGCGCCCCGCGATGTCCGCCAGCGGGACGCCGAGGCTCCGCAACACGAGGGCCGCGTAGAGCCGCTCGACATCCGGCCGCGTGTAGACGCGGTGCCCGCCCGACGTACGCGCCGACGGGCGTACCAGACCGATCGCGTCGTAGTGATGCAGCGTACGGATCGTCAGCCCGGTCTCCGCGGCCAGCGCGCCGACCCGCCAGGTCGACTCGACGGCGTTCGCGGCGGATGGCATGCGGTCAGCATAGAACCTGACGTAACGTCAGGTTCAAGTCCCGGCTTGGCCCAGGCAAACTCGCGGCAGCACCGAATCGCCTGATCGATCGAGCGTGTGCACCTACGCTCGATTGGTGAACTGATCTCACGTTGCCGGACTCACGGTGCCAGTCTCACTGTGCCGGCGTGAGCCGGTCCGCGGCGACGTGATGTCGCCGTTTCTCAAGGCTGAGGAGTCCACATGGCGCTGTCGTACGACGTCTTTGTCGCGCCGGTAACCCCGGCGGAGAACAAAGAGATCCCGCCCGGCCAGACGGCGGTCACATGGTCGCCGATATCCGCGACGCTGATCTCGGGCGAGACCGATGCGGTTCTCGTCGACCCGCTGATGACGATCGACCAGGCCCGTGACCTCACCGATTGGGTCGCCGCGAGCGGCAAGAATCTCACCACGATCTACGCCACGCACGGCCACGGCGACCATTGGTTCGGCGCCAGCGTCGTCCTGGAACGCTTCCCACAGGCACGATTCGTCGCAGCGCCAGCCGTGGTCGACATGATGGAGGCCAACACCCCCGAAATGGTCGAGAGGGCCTGGAGTTCACATTTCCCAGGCCAGATCCCCGACCGGATTATCGCTGAGCCGTTGAGCGAGCCGGCCATCGAGCTCGAAGACGACGAGTTGACCGTGGTATCGCTCGGTCATAGCGACACCGACAGCACAACCTGTCTACACGCGCCGTCGATCGATCTCGTGGTCGCCGGTGACTCGGTCTACAACGACGTGCACCTGTATCTGGCGGAATCGGCCTCGGGTGGCCGGGATCGATGGCTCGCGGCACTGGACACAGTGGAATCGTTGCAACCCAAGGAGGTTGTCTCCGGGCACAAGCGGGCCGGGCGCTCCGACGATCCGGCCAACATCGAGGCGACGCGGCGCTACATCCGGGACGTCGACATGTTCCTGGAAGCGAAGCCGACCGCCCGCGAGCTTTACGATGCCATGATCGCCAAGCATCCGACGCGCATCAACCCGGGCGCGCTGTGGGACTCGGCCAACGCGCTCCTGCCTGCGACATAGCCACGTCGGCGGTCGGACCGGACCGGACCGGACCGGACCGCGGATGGGGGTAATGCGGATTCGGCGGGCACGTGACCGATCATCGGCAGTGATCTGGCGCTCAGGGCAAGCTTGATCCGGCGCGGGTTGCGCTGAGGACCCGCCCGTTCCAGGGTTGACGGTGCAGTCACGCAGCCATCGCAACGAAGGGAACACGATGCCGGAACTGCTCCTCGACTTCATCACCTCACTCGACGGATATGGAGCGGCCGACGGCTGGCCCGGCTTTTGGGGCCGAGAAGGTCCCGAATATCTCGCGTGGCTCCAGGAATCGCCTGAGGCGGACTACACGGTCCTGATGGGCGCGAATACCTATCGGCTCATGTCCGGGTTCGCCGCCCAGGGTGAGCCGGGCACCGAATCCCTGGCGAACATGTCGAAGATTGTCTTTTCGACCACCTTGACGGCGCCACTGTCGTGGCCGAATACACAACTGGTCACCGATGACGCGATCGACGCCGTACGTGAGATGAAGGACAACGGCACCACGCCCATGCGCACCATTGGCAGCCTCGCACTCTGCCGGTCGCTCCTGAACGCCGGTCTCGTGGACCGCTTCCGCGTTGTTGTCTTCCCCGTCATCACCGGACGCACCGGTCACGATCGGATCTACGACGGCTACCCCGACGTCTCCCTCGACATGGTGAGCAGCCGCACGTTCGATGGCCGGCTGCAGCTCCTCGAGTACGTCCCCACTGTTCTGGCTGGACCGCCCGGCAGCACCAAGGCCGACGCTTAGGCAGACTCGGCGCATAGGGCCTCCCTCGCCCACCGCGAACACGAGCAGCAAACATGCTTCGCGTGGCATGAAACGAAGTATGGGTAGCCGACCGTAAAGCCGACTGCCCATACTTCAGCGCGCGAGATGCGGTTGTTAGCGGTTGATCGGCGTCATATCGGCGTACCGGTCACCGATCGGCGCCTCGATCGCGTTGAGCGTCGCGAGTTGCTGCGGCGTCAGAACGAGAGCATCCGCACCGAGGTTCTCTTCCAGGCGCTCGACCCGTTTCGTACCCGGAATGGGTGCGATGTGCTCGCCTTGCGCGAGGATCCACGCGAGCGCAACCTGCGCAGGGGTCGCATTAGCTTCCGTCGCGACGGCCTCGACCGCATCAACAATGCGCAGGTTGGCCGCGAGGTTCTCGTCCACGAACCGTGGATTGTCACGGCGGAAGTCGGTCTCGTCGAGTTGGTCGGTCGAACGGATCGCGCCGGTGAGGAAGCCGCGGCCGAGCGGCGAATACGGCACGAATCCGATTCCCAACTCGCGCAGCGTCGGGATCAGCTCCGCCTCCGGGTCACGTGTCCACAGTGAATACTCCGTCTGCACCGCGGTGACCGGATGCACGGCGTGCGCCCGACGGATTGTGGTTATCGCCGCTTCGGATAGTCCGTACCCGCGGATTTTGCCCGCCTCAACCAGTTCCTTGAGCGCGCCGACCGTTTCCTCGATCGGCGTGTTGGGGTCCATCCGGTGTTGGTAGTAAACGTCGATGTGATCGGTGCCGAGGCGCTTGAGAGAGCCGTTGATCGCCAGACGCAGGTTGGTTGGGCTGCCGTCGATGCCGCGCTCGCCGTCGACGGTGTGGCGGATCAGGCCCCATTTTGTCGCGACGACCACATCGTCACGGCGGTTGCCGAGGGCCTTGCCGAGGAGTTCCTCGTTCACATATGGCCCGTAGCCCTCGGCCGTGTCAAAGAACGTCACACCAAGATCAAGAGCGCGATGGATGGTACGGATCGACTCCGCGTCGTCGGTCTGCGCGCCGGTGTAGTAGGCGGACATGCCCATCGTGCCGAGACCAATCCGGGACACGTCCAGACTGCCCAGTGTCGTGTGC
>DASQPR010000238.1:0-3493 GCA_035643815.1 Micromonosporaceae bacterium
CCAACCTCACGAAGCGTGGCCGGCTGGGCGCCGTCGACCTCGGGCAGCGCGGCGTTCACCGCGAAGTACGGTGTCCCGTCCTCATCGACGCCGAGGAAGAACCGGTCGTCCGGATCCGAGTCACGCACCTCGGGATCGCTCGCGTCGAACAACACGAGTTGGGTCACGCCGCGCGGCAGATCAGGCTGCGGCCGACCGAACACCGCCACAGGCCCGCGCACGAGCGCGCGACCGCTGATGAGATCCGGCGAGTCAACGACGATCACCCGTGCCCGCGGCCAGGCATCGGCGAGCCACTGCGGATCCGTACGGTGATGCGCAGCCCGGTCGAGCGGTTCGGTCACTCGACCGTGCCCCGTTCCACCGGCCCGAGCCGCTCGAGCGACGGTTCGACCTGGTCGGCGTCGCCGAGGATGACGGTGGCCGCGTTCGCGGGCGCCAGGTATTTGGCCGCCGCCGCCGCCACGTCGTCCCGGGTCGAGCGGGCCAGATCCGCCGCGTACGCGACGAGATAGTCCAGCCGCAGACCGTAGCCCGCGTACGTGCTGGCCAGGCTGGCCAGTCCGGCCTGCGTCGACATGCCGAGCAGTAGCGAGCCGATCACATACTGCCGGGCCTGCTCCAGCTCATCGTCCTTGGGGGCGACGGTCGCGAGCCGGCCGAGCTCGTACCAGGTCTCCAGAAGCGCCGGAGCCGTCACGTCCGTCGCCACCTCGGCCGAGAGCACAAGCGACGAACCGGCGATCGAATGCTCGACGCCGGAGTGCGGACCGTACGTGTAGCCCTTGTCCTCGCGGATGTTTTCGGTCCAGCGGGATGAGAAGTAGCCGCCGAAGATCAGATTCGCGAGCTGGAGCGCCGGGAAGTCCGGGTGCGTGCGACCGACCGCTGGCAGGGCCAACCGCATCGACGATTGCACGGAGCCGGGGCGGTCAACCAGCTCGATCGGCCCGGGCTTCAGCATCGGTGTCGGTGGCAGCACCACCGGCTTGCCGCCACCAGTCCAACCGGACAGGGCCGCCTCGACCTGGTCGATCGTGCGGTCGGCGTTGATGTCGCCGACAACAACCAACGTGGCGCCCTTAGGGGCAACTCGATCGCCGTGCAGCTTCCGGAGGCCGCCCGGCCGGACGTCGCGCACCTCCTCCGGCGACGGCGTCTGCACGGCGTACGGGTGGCCGCCGTAGATCCGCCGGAGCAATGCGACGCGCGCCAGGTGACCGGGCTGGCTGCGCATGACCTGGATCCGATCGGCGATCCGCTCACGCTCGGTGGCGACCTCCCCCTTCGGGTAGTTCGCGTGTTCGAGCACGTCGGCCAGGATTTCGAGCAGCCGCGGTACGCCCGTGGCGAGCGTGTTTCCGGAGATCAGCAGCCGGTCGGGATCGGTCGAGGCGCCGAGCGCTCCCCCAACGGCCTGCAGTTCCGCGGCGATCTCGACCGTGTTGCGACTCGGCGTGCCGGAGAACAGCGTCTGGCTCAACACGTCACCGCGGGCGAGATCGGTCTTCGCGAACGGCACGCGCAGGCGCACCTCGACGAGCGGAACGGCCGGTCGCCGAATCGCGATCACGGTCAGCCCGTTGGTCAGCTTGCGTTCGCTCGACCGAGGCAGCGTGAGCTTGCGATTCGGCTCCAAGTCGGGCAGCCGCGTCAGGCTCGGCGTCACCGTTCGCGTCGATGCGCGAGCGGTCGCTGCCCGGGTCGTCCTCGCCGGCGCGGTCGCCTTCCGCGCCGCCTTCGTCGCGGTCTTAGCCGGCGCCGCCGTCTTCCGTGCGCTCTTGGCCGGCGCCGCCTTCCGTACCGTCTTGGTCGGCGCGGCGGCTTTCCGCGCGGTCGTCTTGCGGGTCGATCCGGTCGGCGCGGTCACTTCGCCGCCACCTTGACCTCGACGGTGGCGCGACGATCGGCCGTGAGCCGGGCCGCGGCCGCCACGACCTGGTCGTCGGTCACCTGCCCGATCAACTTCGGCAGCTCGTTCATCACGCTCGCATCACCTCGTTGCAATTCGAGTACGGCCATGCGCAGTGCGCGGCCGAGCACCGGATCGAGTTCTCGCAGCATGTGGGTCGCGATGCGAGCCTGCGTCCGGGCGAGCTCGCCGTCGTCGAGGCCGTCGGTCGCGATCCGCTCGCACTCCTCGTCGATGATGCGCAGCACCTTGTCAACATCGCCGCCCGGTGGCAGATGCGTCTGCAGGAGCAACGCGGTGGGGTCGCGAACCTCGAAGGGCTCACCCATGAATCCGATGTAGCCGCCGACGCTGGTGGCCACCCGATCCTGCTGGATGAGTCGCCGTACGAGACGGGACGCGTCGCCGTCGGTCAGCACCTCGGCGAGCACCACGTACGGCAGATATCCGGTGAAGTCGTCGACGGGATCCGGGACGCGCCAGGCACTCGCAAACGCGGGTAGCGGCGCGCGCGGATCTACGTACGAATCCCGGCGCTCCGCGGTCAGGTCGGGCTCGTCGAAATCCGGTCGCTTCGGCGCCGGCCGCTTGGGTACGTCGCCGAAGTGCGCCCCGATCAGCTTCGTGGCGGTGGCGACATCGAAGTCACCGGACACCGACAGCGTCGCGTTGCCGGCCGCGTAATACTTCGTGAAGAAGTCCTCGGCGTCGGCGACGGTGGCGCTCTCCAGGTCCGCGAACGATCCGTATCCGTCGTGCGCGTTCGGATATGTGTCGAACATGACCGGCGGCAGCTTCAACCAGGGAAATCCACCGTACGGGCGGTTCAGGACGTTGACCCTGATTTCTTCTTTGACCACGTCGCACTGGTTGCGCAGGTTTTCCTCGGTGAGCCGAGGTCCGCGCATACGATCGGCTTCCAGGAACAACGCGCGCTCCAGCGCATTGGCCGGCAGTGTCTCGAAATAGTCGGTGTAGTCGAGGTGCGTAGATCCGTTGAACGTGCCGCCGGAGCCCTGCACGTAGCGGAAGTGGGCGAGCTTCTCCAGGTTATGCGAGCCCTGGAACATCAGGTGCTCGAACAGGTGCGCGAACCCGGTGCGACCTTCCGGTTCGGATCGGATGCCGACGTCGTAGACGGCGGCGACGCCGATAACCGGCGCTGACCGGTCGGGGTTCAGGACGACCCGCAGCCCATTGGGCAACGTGAAGCGCTCGACGGGATATTTCGTGGCGGGAATGCGTACGCGACCAGGCACGTGATCGACACTAGCGCGCCGGCCACGGCACTGAACGGCAGAGTCGGCTAGTCGATCAATCACCCACCGGCAATCCGGCGGCGGCGCCAGCAGCGCGAGTAGTCCGAGCGGCCCGAACCGCCTGCGTGGCCCCAGCGGCCCGAGCGCCCGAAGCGGCCCGAGCGCCCCCGAGCGGCCCGAGCCGGCCGAGATCAACCGACCAAACCGAGCGGCCGGTCAGGACGTCGGACGGACGGATGTGAGCAGCTGATCGATCACGTAGTCGTATTGCGAATGCGTACCGGGGATTGACACATAGAGGATCGCCGCGTTCGGCCGACCC
>DASQPR010000239.1:0-3630 GCA_035643815.1 Micromonosporaceae bacterium
CGGCCGGTCAACCGGGACCGCCATGTCGTTCGCCAGGACCGAGGCCCAGGCCGAGCCCGACGCGCCGTCGGTCATTTCGAAATCGTGATCACCGCCGGCGCATTCTGCTGCACCTGCGAGGCGGCGAACGGCTGTGCGGGCCGGTCGCCGACCTGCACGCCGTAGGAGTTCGAGCTGCCGGGAACGGCGCGGATCTCGAACGGGAACGCGCAGGTAGTCGCCGTCCCGGTGCGGGCGACGATGCCGGAGCCGAGCGCACCGTTGGCGATCGCGATGCCCTGTTCGTCGAGCACCTTGACCGGGGTGTTGGCGGCGATTCCGGGCACCGAGGTGGGGGCGGTGCACGTGCTGCCGACGGCCGCATGGTCACTCGCCGGCAGCGCGACATCGGCGTGGCCGATTAGCACGAAGGAATCCGGCTTGCGGACGCTCTTTTGCCCGGCCGCGATGAATCCACAGCCAGAAACCGCGATGAGCGCGACCGCGACGCAGGCGGCGGCGAGCAGGCGCGGGATTCGAGTCACGTGAGGCGACGCTACTCCGACCGGCTGTGGGCGTGGCACGCTGGGGAGTCGGGCACGATCGTCGCCTACGATCATTCTTTCAGCTGTGTGCGGTCCGCGGGATCGCGGCGGCCGGCACCAACCAGCCGACGGTACGGACGAGATGGAGGCGAGTCGACGTGTCGACCCTGCGCGATCTCGTCGAGGAGTACACGACGCTCGACGCCGCCGACGTCGAACACCTGCACCGGCTGGCGGGCGAGTGGCAGCTCATCAGCGATCTCTCGTTCGCCGACCTGCTGCTGTGGGTCAAGCTCAGCGACGATGACGCGTTCGTATGCATTGCCCAGGTGCGCCCGACGACCGGGCCGACGGCGTACGAAGACGATCAAGTCGGACGCGTGGCCAGTGGTTCAGACGTCGCGCACCTTACGGTCGCAGCGGCACAGGGTCGGATCTGGCGAGAGGGCGACCCTGTCTGGTACGGCGACGTTCCGGCCCGCAACGAGGCGATCCCGGTACGGCGACCCGGCCGACCGCACGTGATCGCGCTGATCGGGCGGGACACGAACCTGTCCACGGCTCGCTCACCGAGTCAACTCGAACTCAACTATCTGACGACCGCGGACGACCTGGCCCAGATGATCACGGACGGCACGTTTCCGCCGCAGTTGCACCTCGGCGAGACGACCACGGCGCCCCGGGTCGGCGACGGACTCATCCGCCTCGACGCGGCCGGCACGGTGACGTACGCGAGCCCGAACGCCCTGTCCGCCTACCGCCGCCTCGGCCTGCAGTCGAACCTCGAAGGCGAAGACCTTGCGCTGCAGACGAAGCGGTTGATCGACGACTCGCTCGATGCGTCCGAGGCAACCAATCGCATCTTGTCCGCGTTGCGTGGAGAGGCACCGCCACGCAAGGAGTTGGAGACCCGCGGCGGCGCCGCCGTGCTGATGCGGGCGCTGCCGCTGCTGCCGGCCGGGGTGCCCATCGGCGCGGTCGTCCTGGTGCGCGACATCACCGAAGTACGTCGCCGCGACCGGGCCCTCATCACAAAGGACGCGACCATCCGGGAGATCCACCACCGGGTGAAGAACAACCTGCAAACTGTCGCCGCACTGCTCCGGCTGCAGGCGCGGCGGGTCGGCATCCCAGCCGCCCGCGGTGCGCTGGAGGAGTCTGTCCGACGGGTCGCATCGATCGCACTCGTACACGAGACGCTGTCTATGACGTCGGACGAGGCCGTGGACTTCGACAACATCGTCGACCGGGTCGCCGCCGCGGCCGCGGAGGTCGCCGGCGACGAGTCCCGTCTCGTAATGCGCCGGACCGGATCGTTCGGTGTGCTGCCGGCCGAGATCGCCACGCCGCTGGTCATGGTGTTGAACGAACTCCTTCTCAATGCGGCCGAACACGCTTTCGAGCCCGGCTCGGACGGCGCCGTCGAGATCTCAGTCGAGCGTGATCGCAGCCAGATCCAGGTCCGACTGACCGATAACGGGCGCGGCATTCCGGATGACTTCGACCCGGAGAACAGCCGCCGGTTGGGATTGCAGATCGTCCGTACGCTCGTGGCGGGCGAGTTGCGCGGCACCATCGACATCCGCCGTGGTGACGACGTCGGCACCGAGGCGGTGTTGGTCTTCCCGCTCGAGCGCCGCTGATGCCGGACGCGCACCCGCACCGAGTCCGGACGCTCGGCGGCCGTAACATCGTGACTATCCCCCGGCAGCGAACCGGGAGGCGCCAGCATGATCAAGCTGAAGATGATGGCGGGCGGATTGCTCGCCGCGTTCGCTGTGGTGGCGATCGGCGCGACCGGGGCGGGGCGGGCGGCCGCGGCGTCGACCACACCCAGGACGGCGGCTAGCGCTCCCGGCGTCGGCGACACCATCCGGCTCGACGGTGATCAGGACGGCGAGCGGTTGGCGGTGACGTTGACCAAGGTCATCGACCCGGCGCACGAAAACGACGGCCTGGACATCGCGCCGAGTGGCGAACGGCTGGTGGCCACTCAATTCCGCATCGAGAACCTCGGTCCGGCGGTGTACGACGACTCCCCCGACAACAGCGTTCAGCTGATCGACAAGCAGGGTCAGTCGTACCAGCCGGGCATCGAGGCGGTCCGCGGCGGTCAGCTGTTCCCGGGCGATGTACGTATCGCCGCCGGCGAGTCGCGGCTCGGGCTCGTCGTGTTCGAGGTGCCGGACAAAGCCGTCGTGGCGAGTGTGCAGTTCGTGCCGGACAGCGGCTTCGCGTCTGCCACCGGTACCTGGACGGTGTCTGCCGGCTCGTCGAACGACCGACCACGGGACGTCGTCGCGGCTTACTACGACGCCATCAACAATCGCGACTACGCGACGGCCTGGTCGTTGGGGGGCAAGAATCTCGGCGGGACGTACGACCAATTCGTCGCCGGGTTCGCCGACACCGCGCACGACGATGTGACGATCGACACGGCCAACGGCGCGGTGGTTCACATCCGGCTCGAGGCGACCCAAAATGACGGCTCTATTCGCTCCTACCAGGGCACTTATACCGTGCGGGACGGCGTGATCGTCTCGGCGCATGTCGTTCGCCGATAGCCCGAGGCGTGAGACCACGTGGTCAACAGTCGGACCCGTGTGGCACAGTGACATTCGTGGTAGTCGACAGCATCGCAACGCTCGGCTTGATGCCGGGCGTCCGGGCCGGGGCAAACATGCTCACGGCCCGCCGTCATGTCGACTACGGGCGCGTTCGCAGCGCCATGTGTCCGGCTTGCTGAGCCCCGACTGTCCTCGGGCGCCCGATTACGCCGGCGCACCTTCCTGACACTGACGTCACCGTCTCGCCATCGCGGCGGCGCGGGCCGGTCGTAGTCTGCGCGTCCTCCTCGGAAAACCGTACGGAGGATCGCAATGTCGATCATCGCCGACAAGCCGGCCACGCCATCGCGCCCGTCGCCACGTTCCCGTGACGAGACCCGTGGCGAGTCCCGTGGCGAAGCGGCCGGTCATCGCCGGCGCGGCGAGGGCCAATGGGCACTCGGTCACCGCGAGCCGCTCAATCCCAACGAGCGCATGAAGCGCGACGACGATGGGCTCAACGCGCGCCTGCGTATCGAGCACGTCTACGCGCACCGCGG
>DASQPR010000240.1:0-3967 GCA_035643815.1 Micromonosporaceae bacterium
GACGATGTCGACGACGTCGGCATCGAGCCCGGACGCACGCAGGCCGTAGATCGGTTCTGGAAGCGCGTGCGGATTGACCCGTTGGAGATTGCGCTGCCCGGCGGCGCCGGCTACACCTTGCGGGCATATCGGCAGAACACCGACATCACCCCGGCCGATGTCTCCGAACGCGAGGATGAGGTGCCGATGCCGCGGCGTCGTGCCAGCGCCGTCGAGCTCGACGACGACGGTGACCTGCTGGACGAGGCCGAGATCAGCGACGATCTCGCCGATCGCGACCTAGACGAGACCGAGTTCGACGACGACGTCGATGATCTCGACGAGGAGACTGTCGACGACGATGTTGAACCCGACGGCGAGGTAGTCGAGGAAGTCCCGCTCTTCCTCAGCCAGGGCGGCCACCTTCTCGTGTTCCGATCGGCCGAGTCACTGGTCGAGTTCGTCCTGTCCGACGCCGAGCACGATCTGCAACAACTCGATACATGGGACTCGGTGACCCGGGGTATCCAGGCCGAGTACGTGGTGTCGCTGCCCGACGATACGTACGAGCTGGACCTTGTCGTCAAGAACCTGCGAGGGGGCCACGATGCATGGGATCCGGAGTTGCTGGTCCGATCCGGACAGCTCGCACGTGACCTTGGCCACGCACTGCGCATCGAGCCCGTCGTGTTAGCGCTCGCGCCCGGGTCGCCGTTGGACGACCTCGACGATGCGCTGCGAGCCGCGGCCGATGGCGGTCTCGGGTCGTTCTTCGCTCGTCGCCGGCTGAAGAAGATCGGCGCGGAGACCGCAAGTCTCGGCTGGCGGACCGTTATCGGAAAAATCTCAGCCGTCGTGGACTGGCGCGACTGACCCGCTCCAGGGAGCATCAATCCTGGCAACAGCCGTAGGCAGCGTCGGCGTTGACGCGACCCATCGGCTGTAAAAGGAAGCCTCGGGGCTGATGCGACCCACCGGCCGAAATGGAAGCCTCGGGGCTGATATAACCCATCGGCTGCAACACATCGGCTACGACCAGTCTCGAAGGGGGACGACGCGGTGGCGCTCATGCGTGTGTACTGCGGACTGGCCACGACCGAGTCGCCCGTGCGCTCGACCGGCGATAGCGGCTGGCTGACGGCGGCCGTCGTCGACGATGCCGGGCGACTGCTCGACCTGTGCGACATCACCGACGATGCATGCGGGTACGCGGAGCTGGGCGGTCTGCTCGCCGAGCGGTCCGGCGGCACGACCGGCGTCGCGGTCGCGGCCGACACCGATGAGCACGAGGTCACGATGCTGCTCCTGGCGGCCGGGCGTCCACTCGCCATCGCCGACGACGAGACCGTCGGTGACTATGCGGAGCGCTTCGCCGACGATGAGTCCGTCGATGAGATTTCGGCCGGCACGGCGGAACGCAACGCCGTCGGGCTCGCCCGCGCACTGCAGGCCGGTGCGCTCGCCGCGGCCAGCCGCGGTGCGCCGCGCGAGCTGATGGCGCTCGGTCCAGTATTGGCCGCACACGCGGCGGTCGCGGTCAGTCGGCACGGCTCCGCGGTTGCTCTTCGTGAGGTCCTTCGCGAGCTGTATCCAGCGGCCCTCCGCGCCTACCCAGACCCGGCCGCGCCGATCCCGCTGGCCATTCTCGACGCTCTGCCCGAGCCCGGGCTGCTCGGTATCAGCAACCGCGGCCGCGACGCCGCCGTCGCCGCCGATCTGTCGACGACGGGTATAGCGGATACGGCGACGATCGCGGACGCCATCACCGCGTTGCGTATCGCGGCATCCGAAACACCGCGGCGTACAGGGATCGGCAAGGGTCCGACATCGGCCGTCGCCGAGACCATCCGACAGGCGGTCGCCGCGGTTCGGGCCTGCGACGCCGCCGTAGCCGCGCTTGTCGGGCTGCTCGCGGCACAGGATCTCGCGCCCCGGCGCGCGGAACCGACCCGCCTTCGAGCGGTGGCTCCGCGCGCCATCGAGGCCACCCGGTTCGAGCCGGCGCAGCGCGAGGACAAGCCGTACGGTTCGGCCCGGCACGCCGCCTCCCGAGCAGAAACAACGCACTCCGGACCGGTTTCTCCGGAGCCGGCCCGTTACGAATCAGGACGCGAATCGGCCCGCCCGGAACCGGTTCGAGCCGATGCCGCGCGATTCGATCCGGCGTGGCAGGAGTCGGCCCGCTACGACGCGGCCCGAGCCAGTCGGCGGAGCCGATCGGCCGGCGCCGCGAGCGGACCGCCGGCGCGCCCGGGCGCGATGCCCTCCGCTCCGACCTTCTCCGACGGTGGACCGACCGCCCAGCCGGGTGTCCGTCCGGCGGCCGCCCAGGCGCCGTCGGCCGCGGAAGAAGCGCCACCACGACCGAACCGTACGCCGCCGCAACGTTCGGCCCGCTCGAGTTCTCGGTCGGCTCCAGCCCGCGTCGACGATGACTTCTCCACCCCGCTCGCACCCGGTCCGGTGCCGACCGCGGACGTCGACCTGTTCGCGATGCCCGAGATGCCGGTCAGCTCGGCCGGCGGCGGCCTCCGTTCGTCGTGGCACGACGAGACCGAGTCTCCGTCGCATGGCGCGCCACCAAATACCGGGCCGAGTTCGGGACCGACCGATTCGCCCGGCACCGCGCTGGTCCCGAGCGACTACGACAGGATCTATCGTGACCGGGCCCGGTCCACCGTGGCCTATCCGGCCGCCGGCCGCCCGGCGACGCCGGTGAGCAACTACCCCGTCGAGCCGCGCTATCTGGGCGATGCGAGTGCGATCGCTCCGGACACGGCGACACGGGGCTACGAGGCCGACTCGTCCCGTACGAGTGGACACCGCGCGGCCGAGGACCGGCAGCGGGGTGGCCACCGCGACGATCCGTGGATCGCCACGCGTGAACCGTCGCATGGCCGCCGAGCAGCGGTCGACGAGTCAAGCTTCGCCGGCGAGTCCAGCTTCACCGGCGAGCCCATGAACGGCCGATCGGTCGCGAACGACGCGTCGGCGTACGAAGCACCAAGGCCGGGCGCCTACCCGACTCCGGGCGTTCCCGCACCGGGATCGCGAAGCAACTGGCCGGTCGCTGCCCCGGATCCGGCCGACGACATGGCGCGGACGCACTCCGACTCCCGCTCGGCCGAGACCACGCGACGCTCGACGCAGCCCACCGCGTACGACCGCGAGAATTCGTACGAATCCGGGATCCCGCGGCAACGTGACGGTCGGGTCGCGCCGCCGTGGCAGACCGAAGATCTCGCGCCGCCGGCCGAACCACCGACCCTGCGAGTCGTCGAGCCGCCCGTCTTGCGCCTCGTCGGCCGCGACGATGAGCGCGATAGCCTGTCGCGCCGGGCGCATTACGCCGATGACCAACTCCCGCCGCTCCCGCCGCTGCCGGTCGACGACGAGCCCGACGACGACCTGCTGATCTTCGCGCAGGCCCGGTCGGCCTGGTTCGTCGACCCACACGGCGACGAGGAGGCCGCACCATCGTGGTCGGAGGCAGCGGATCAGGGCTGGTCAGCGGCCGAGCGCGCTGCCCACCCGAGCATCGATGGCGAGACCGAGGTCGGGCTGCCGCGTCGGGTGCCTAAGGCGAATCTCGTGCCCGGTTCACCGCTGCCACCGGTCACCGACGACGGCCTACGCATCGTGCGCGATCCAGCTGCGATGGCGGCGCACACGACCGGTTACTTCCGGGGCTCGCGCCGGGGCGAAGAGGTCCGGGGATACGCGGTCGGCGGTCGACCTGGCCGTGAGTCCGGCGAGGGTTGGGACTTCAGCCGCGACGGCTGGGAGACCGATCGGGAGCCCGAATACCGCTCGGCCGCGCACCGCTAGCCAACCGGCTCCGGCCGGACTACGACCGGCTCCGGCCGCACTTCGGCGCCGAACCGTACCCGGCCGAGCGGCGCGACTTGCCGCAATGCCTCGCCGGATCGTACGCAACACACACACACACACAGAGCTGGCTGCCACGCACGAGTGGCAGCCAGCTTTG
>DASQPR010000241.1:0-2856 GCA_035643815.1 Micromonosporaceae bacterium
CAACCGGTTCTTCCTGGCCGGCCTGTCCGCCGCCGCGCCGCACGTCGTGCCGGAGCCGCTACTCGTGACCAACAACGCGACCGCGTCGACGCTCGGCACGGTCGCCTACTCGCTTGGGCTCGGCACGACGGCTGTGATCCTGCACACGGCGCTGGACACGGACAATCGCGGGTACGCCGCGCTGGCCGGCGCGGGTGCCGCCTGCTACCTGGCCGCCTCGACGTTGGCCCACAGATCGTTCGCCCGCATGGAACTCGGCCCCGACGTGGCCGTACCTCGAACGGTATCCATCCCGCGGGAGATAGCGGCGGCGGCCCGAGGCATGGTGGCTGGTGGTCGCCACCTGATCGACCGGCCGCCGGTGGCGTACGCGATGGCCGTCCAGGCACTGTGCCGGACCCTGTTCGGCGTCCTGACGCTCGCGATCCTGCTGCTCTACTCGCACTACTTCTACTCGAACTACTCGTCGGCGATCGGTGGCCTCGGGCAGATCGTCGTGGTCGGAAGCATCGGCGCGATCGCGGCCGCTTTCATCACTCCGTACGCGACGCGACATTTCGGCGGGCGGCTCTGGGTATTCGCGATGACGTTGCTGATCGCCTTCACGCTGCCGCCTCTCGCCCTACCGTTCGTGCCTGGGCTGCTCGTGCTCTCTACGTTTCTCGCGAACATTTCGTCGCAAGGCATCAAGATCGTGGTGGACACGAACGTCCAGGTGCACTGTGACGAAGACTTCCACGGCCGCGTGTTCAGCCTCGAAAACACGCTGTTCAACTTCATGTTCGTTGTCGGTCTGTTCGTCGGCGCACTCACCTTGCCGGCGGACGGCCACTCGGTCGGCGCCGTCGTCGCCGTTTCATCCGGCTATCTGGTGCTGGCTGTGTCGTACGCGTGGCTGACCCGACGCCAGCCACCCCTGGAGGCCGCGCCGGCGGCCGAGGCCATCGCGTCGTCCGCCGCGTGACGAGTGGCGGTCATCTCTGAGCCGCTGTGTCGAGCGCGGCCTGCAACGACTGGGCATAGGCATAACTCGTGTACGTCGCGCCCGACACCACGTCGACGTCGGCGCTCTGCGCCTGCAGCGCCTCCCGGTGTAGCAGCGGCGTCGCATAATCGTTGATCTCCGTCGAGCGGCCGCGATCGTTCGGGACCTGCAGGATCGTCACATCCACGATCCGTGTGCCAGCGGCGTGCAAGCGCACCTGGACCGGGCCGAACGGCGTCGAGATCACCGAACCGTCCGCCGTGTATGTCCCGCGCGGCAACGTCGCCCGGCCTGTCTTGACCGGTGGACCGCCACCGCCCTCGCCGCTGCCCTGGCCACTACCCTCACCACCGGCCGGGTTGTCGCCAGTGGTGCCGCCCGCCTGCGTACCCGCGGGGCCTTGAGTGCCCTTGAAACCGATCAGCATCAGCGCGGCGACGGCGCTGCCGGCGACGGCGAAGGTGACGCGACGGATCGAGGCGTTCATAGCTCGAACTGATCCACGTGAATCTGGCGAGCCGGCACGTCCAGCTCGGCGAGCGTGCGCACGACCAGGTCGCCGAGGCCTTGCGGGCCGCACACGTAAACATCGCGATCACGTATGTCGGCCACCAGCTCGAGCAGGCCGGCCGGGGTGAACACGTGGGCCGGATCGGGGTCGTCGCGCCGGCCGAGGACGTACCAGACCTGCATGCCACGCTCGACCGCGAGCCGGTCGAGCTCGTTCTTGAAGATCAGATCTTCGAGGGTACGGGCTCGACACAGCACCACCGTCCCCGGCGGAAACGTCTCCATCAAGGCCCGGATCGGCGCGATGCCGCTCCCGGCCCCGATCAACAACGCCGCTGGCCGGTACGCCTGGTCGGCGGTGAACTCCCCGGTCGGCGCCTCGATCCACACCCGTGTGCCCGGCGTCAGTGCGGCCATCGTTCGCGATTGGTCGCCGACCGCCTTGACCGTAAGTCGAAGCGCGTCGGGTCTAGGCCCGGCCGACAACGAGTACGGGTGCGAGCGCCACCAGCCGTCGCGGGTCAGGAAGCGCCAGTGGACGTACTGGCCGGCCGTCGCCTTGAGTCGGTCAAGGTGTCGACCGGTCACGTAGACCGACACGACGCCGGCGACCTCGGTCACGACGGACTTCACGCGCAGTTGATGACGTGCGTTCAGCCAGAGTGGGACGACGATGCGGCCGTAAGCGAGAGCGGCGATCACGATGACGTAGGCGGCGATCCAGAACGTGTGGGCCGCGTGGTTCAGCACGAACTCCTGGCCGTCGGCGAACTGGTGACCGTAGGCGAGGAGCAGGATGACGTACGCGCTGGCGTGGACGAGGTGCCACAGGCCGTACGGCATCCGGCGGCGGATCGACCGCATCGCCAACAGGCTGATCGTGACGAGAATGCCGAACGCGATGGTGGCCGAGATCAGATCCTGGTACGTCGTCAACAACGTCCACACCTCGTGCCAGACGCCCACCTTCGAGCTCGCCGCGTAGCCGAGCGTGATGAGCGCGACGTGTGCGGCGACGACTATGACGACGTACACCCCGAGGTCCCGGTGCCACCGAGACTGCCGGGCGCCACTGGACGCGCGGTCGATGATCGGCACGCGGCTCATCAGGAGCACCTGGACAAGCAGCAGATATCCGCCGACCAGACCGGCCAGGCGTCCGCCGGCCGTCAACTCGCCGGCGGTGTCGCCGACCTCGGACGCGCTCGTCTGGTGCCACCAGAAGCCGATAATCGTGACGAGACCGATCGCGAGGACGAGCAACAGCGTCCGGCGGCGGATGGCCGGGTTCGCCGGGTTGGGTGCGGTAACCGGTCGCCTTTCGACGTGATCGGAAGGTTCGGGCTGGTCCGGCCACTCGT
>DASQPR010000242.1:0-2646 GCA_035643815.1 Micromonosporaceae bacterium
AGCATCGTCCGCACCGGCTGACGCGGAACCGGGGCGCTGCGCCTGGCCGATCGGCCTCAGACGAGCCTCCGATCGGCGGCCCATCGGGACAGCTCATACCGGTTGGACATCTGGAGCTTGCGCAGCACGTTGGACACGTGCGTCTCGACTGTCTTGATCGAGATGTAGAGCTCCTTGGCGATCTCCTTGTAGGCGTAGCCGCGAGCCAGCAGGCGCAGCACCTCGCGCTCGCGGTTGGTCAGCTGGTCGAGTTCGGGATCGGCGACCGGGGTGTCCGGGCGCGACGCGAACGCATCCAACACGAATCCGGCCAGTCGAGGGCTGAACACCGCGTCGCCATCCGCGACCCGACGGATGGCCGCGGTCAGGTCATCGGGCGAAATCGTCTTCGTCACATAACCACGAGCGCCCGCCCGGATCAGGCCGATGACGTCCTCGGCCGCGTCCGACACGGACAGGGCCAAAAACTTGACCTCCGGGTACGTGGTCCGGCACGCCTCCAGAACCGCCCGGCCACCGCCGTCGGGCATGTGTACGTCGAGCAGCACGACATCGGGCAGCGTCGCACCGATCGAGGTAACCGCCTGGGCGACCGTCGACGCCTCCCCTACGACGTCGACGTAGGCGCCGAGTTCGGACCGTACGCCGGCACGGAACATGGCGTGGTCGTCGACCAGAAAGACGCGCAGTGGACGACCGGCTGAGGGGCTGCTCGCATCGTCCGTGCCGTCGAGCACCGGATCGCTACTCATGTTCTCCATCATCTCCCGTTCTCGATCGGCATCGTGAGGCGAACCTCGGTGCCTTCGCCCGGCTCCGTACGGATTTCCGCCCGGCCCCGGTGACGTTCCATCCGGCCGATGATCGAGCCCCGGACTCCGTGCCGGTCCGACTCAACCGCCGACATGTCGAAACCGACCCCGCGGTCCCGAATGAACGTGCTGACCTGCTCCGGCTCCACTTCGGCGTACAGCGAAATGCTCTGAATCTTCGCATGCCGCGCGGCATTGACCATCGCCTCGCGCGACGCTGCCACCAAGGCGCGGACCTCATCCGTCATCGGCGCGTCGCCGACCACCACGGATTCGACCGTGATCGCGTACGTGTCCTCGACCTCGGCCACCGCTTCCTCGATCGCGGCCGAGAACATCTCCGACGCCGAACCGGTCGGTTTGTAGAGCCAGTTGCGCAGGCTGCGCTCCTGGCCACGAGCGAGCCGGACCACGACGGTCGGATCGCCGGAGTTTCGTTGTATCAACGCGAGCGTGTGCAACACCTGGTCGTGGACCATGGCGGCGATCTCGGCCCGCTCGGCCTCCCGGATCCGGCCCTCGCGCTCCGCCCGCAGCTGGCCGATCATTCGCCAGAGCAGCGGTGCCACCGCCAGCGCGACACCGCACAGGGCCAGGATGGCAAACAGGGCACTGCTGAGGATCGCGCTGAAACCAGCCCCGCTGACCGGCGCGAACACCGCGATCACGCCGATGATGCCGACGATGACCAGCGCGCCGCCGCCGACCAGGCGCAGCACGTACCCGCGCCGGTCGGTCTCGTCGAAGAACGTTCCTAGCCAGGGCGCCCACGGCACCGTGCGCTGCCAGCGGCGTCGCCGGTCGGCGTCGGCCAGGTGCCAGATCAGGCCGGCGCCGGCGGCGATCAACGCGATGAGCCAGCCCAGCGCGGACGAGAAACCGCCGAGGCCGACCAGCGACTGCAGCAACAGGACACCGGCCGCGAGCGCGGCGTAGGGCAAGATCTCCCGCAGGCTGCGGCGCCGCGCCGGTTCCTTCACGGGTACGACGGGAATGACTGCCCACAACGCGACGTAGAGCAGTGCGCCGACCCCGTTGAACGGCAGCAGGATGACGAGGGCCGCTCGGACGACCGCCACCCGGACGCCCAGATGCTCGGCGAGGCCAGCGGCCACACCGGAGATCATCTGGCGTTGCGGGATCCGGTAGAGGCGGCGGGTGCCCGTTCCGGTCCGACGGTCGGTGGTCGGATTCACGCTTGTGCTTTCTCCTGTTGCTGCTGGTGGGCTGGCTGACGTACCGATCGTCACACGTAGGACCGAGAGTGCACAGGGGGACGCCCCCGAGTTGAGTGCCGCGATAAGTCAGGGTTGCCTCAGGGTCACTGCCGGAGGCCGGTCGGGCCAGGTTGGGGCAATGCTCGAAACCATGACGAGCACACCCGAGCCGGACGACCGCCGGGCCGCGCCGGATCAGACAGCCGATCACGGTGTTGCGGATACTGGCGACGCCATCGTACGGCCCGAGAACGCCACCAGCGATCGTCCCGACGACCCGGCGTCCGGCGCGGCCGACGACCGGTCGGAGGACGTTGTCGCGGAGGGAGTCGACCACGTCGACGAGGCCGCGGACGACGCCGACCGGACCGAAGGGCCGGACGCGATTGCCGGCGCTGGCGCTCACGACGGTGCGACCCGCGCCATGGAATCCTCGGGCGATGCTGCGGACGCTGATGTGGCCGCGAACACTTCGGAGGATGCCGTCGTGGGAGAGCAGCGTGGCCCGGATCCGGTCGACGCGGGCAGTGCCCGCGCGGGGGCGACCGGCGCCGGTGAGGCACCGGCATTCGACGCGGGCAGCGCCCGCGCCGAAGCGGCGGGCGCCGCGACGGGCG
>DASQPR010000243.1:0-4202 GCA_035643815.1 Micromonosporaceae bacterium
ACGCGATTGCGCTCGCTTCTGGACGCCATGGACGGTGACGTCGCACGCGCCGGAGCCGACGTCGGACCACAGGGCACGAAGCGCATCGGCGTCGGGTGCCGGCGGGGTTTCGGCCAAGACGGCGACTCCCCGATCGACGAGATCGCGCGTCATACCGGGCGTGGCGGCCCAAGGAACCGAGACGATCACGAAATCCGGCCGGCCGCTGCCGAGCATGTCGTCGACCGTCGTGAACGCCGGAACACCCCATTCGCTCGCGACCTGGTCGGCCCGGCCGCTCGTACGCGTGACGACCCCCGACACCCGCATCCGGTCGGGCACGATGGCCGCGATGCGGACAAAGAAGCGCGATCGCCAGCCGGTGCCGACGATCGCGAACGTGGTGGACACGCGCCGCGCCCGGATCAGTGGAACGCGATCGTCAGGTCGGCGACCTGTCCGTCGCGCCATCTGATCGTCATTGTCCCGTCGCCGCCGCGATCCCAGGAGAAGCGCACCCTCGCCGCGTCCTCGTCGACCGGTTCGACCGCCACGACGGTCATCGTGTCATCGGGCGGCTGCCTTGCGTACGCCGTCGCGATCGCGGCCCGACCCTGGTACGGACCGGCGGGAACGTCCTCAAACCGCATCTGCGCGTCATCGTCGAACGTCGCCACGAACAACGACCACTCGCCGGTCAGCACCGACGCGTTGAACAAGGCGGCATGTTCATCCACGGCTCGCAGCACGTCCACGGTTACGACCTCTCCTAGGTTGGCCCTCGGTGATCATCTTTACCGCTATCGCGATGGTACGGCGTCGGCGCCGTCACCGCATCGCGGGCAGATATGACAGCGCTGTTATAGTTTCGGCGTGATCGCACATCCTGACTCGACGAGCCAAGCGCTCGGTACGCGATTGCGCTCGCTTCTGGACGCCATGGACGGTGACGTCGCACGCGCCGGAGCCGACGTCGGACTCGTTGACTACCGGCCACGCTTCTCGCCGTTCGTACGGGTCCTGGTCGAACGCGGACCATCGACCATTCGCGAGCTGGGCCACGCGGTAGGGGTCACCCATTCGGCCGCCAGCCAGACAGTTGCGCAGATGGCGCGCCGTGACCTCGTCACCTTGACCGCCGGCGCGGACGCCCGGTCGCGCCTGGTCGACCTGACCGACACGGCACGGTCACTCCTCCCGGCGATTCAGGCGGAGTGGGCCGCCACCGCTGCCGCCGCGGCGGCACTCGACGCGGAGTTGCCGTACCCGTTAAGCGATCTGGTGACGGCGGTGCGCGACGCGCTCGCCCGCCGTTCGTTCCGCGAGCGCATCGGTGACGCAGCCACCACGCTCGACGACCCGGCGCTCGACCCATTCCGCGCCGCACTGATCAGCCGAACGAACGAGACACCGCGTGGCTAGGCGTTTGCTCGTCGATGTTCGACCGCTGCGCGAGTCGCCGAACTTCCGGCGGCTGTGGATTGGCTCCAGCCTGTCCGGCATCGGCAGCCAGATGACCGTGTTCGCGGTCGCGTTCCAAGTGTTCACGCTCACGCACTCGTCGGTCGCGGTGGGCGCGGTCGGTCTCGCGACGGCGCTGCCCGCGATCGTGCTCGGATTGTTCGGCGGATCAATCGCCGATGCCGTCGACCGGCGACGGCTGTGCATCGCGATGACCGGCATCCAAGCCGTGATCTCGATGGCGTTCGCCGTGCAGGCGTTCGCCGGCCTGAACCGGGTCTGGATCCTCTATACCCTCGTCGCCGCATCGTCGGTCGTCGGCTCGATCAACGCGCCGGCCCGGCGGACGTTCCTCGCTCGCCTATTGCCACCAGAGCGGGTCGCGGCTGGTGCGGCCCTCAATATGTTCGCGATGCATGCTGGCCTCACGCTCGGACCCGGGGGTCGCCGGCGTCATCGCCGGAGCGTGGGGCCTCAAGGTCTGCTACGTCGTCGACCCGGCGAGCTTCGGCGCGTCGCTCTACGGCCTCGGCCGCCTACCGTCGATGCCGCCTCAAGCCGGCGCTTCGCGACCGGGACTCGCCGCGGTCGTCGAGGGTCTGCGTTACATGACGGGTAATCGCGTGCTTGTCGGCGCGTTCCTCGCCGACATGAGCGCGACGATCCTGGCCATGCCGATCGCGCTTTTCCCGGCCATCAACGCCGCGCACTTCGGCGGTTCACCGCGCACGCTCGGTCTGATCACCACCGCGGTCGCCGTCGGAGGCATCATCGGCTCCGGGCTGTCCGGGCCGGTCGGACACGTGTCGCGGCAGGGCCTGGCGATGCTCATCGCCGGCGGAATCTGGGGCGTCGCGTTGACGGGATTCGGCTTGTCGCATGAACTCTGGCTCGCGCTGGCATTCCTGACGATCGCCGGCATCGCCGACGTCACGAGCGTGGTCTTCCGGACGGCACTCGTGCAGACCATCACGCCGGATCGCTATCGAGGTCGGGTCAGCGCGGCCGAGTACGTGGTCGGAATGGGCTTCCCGCAGCTCGGCAACTTCCGCGCCGGTGCGGTCGCATCGGCGACGTCGCCTGGATTCAGCGCCGTTTCGGGCGGCTTAGCCGCGGTCATCGGCGCCGGGATCATCGGACTCGCCCTGCCGGCCTTCGTTCGGTACGACGCATTCAAGGTTCGCGCCTTCGGCAACCGCGCCGTCACCGACGATGTGCCGCCGGGCGCCGTCACCGACGATGCGCTGCCCGGCGCCGTCACCGACGATGCGCTGCCGGCCGTTACCGAGAACGCGGTGCCGTGCGGCGGTGCCGCTATGCGACGTCGGTCCGCAGACGCGCACCCGGTCCCGGCGCCATCCACAGCTTCGCGTTATCCGCCAGAGCGTGACCCGCCTCGCACGTCATCGTCAGATGAACCGGCGCGCCGCAGTCAGGATGCGTCAACGTGACTGGTGCGCCGTCGGTCGAGCGGTATTGGTCACCCCAGGCGATCAGTGCAAGCAGCATCGGGCGCAGATCCTTGCCGGCTTGGGTCAGGCGGTATTCGTGGCGCGTACGACGGCCGGGCTCCTGATAGGGCACCTTCGTCAGCACGCCCTCGTCCACCAGCGTGGTGAGCCGTCGAGTCAGCACGTCGCGCGCGACGCCGATGTGCTCGCTGATGTCATCGAATCGACGTACGCCGTTGAACACCTCGCGCAGCACAAGCAGCGTCCAGCGGTCGCCCAGCACATCCAGCGCCCGGGCGGCCGAGCACGCCTCGCCGTCGTAGTCGAGCCATCGCATGTCTTCATCCTACCTAACTGGGTTGCTCATCCAAACTCAGGTGCTAGTCTGAGTTCTTCGGACAGACCCAGGGAGGCCGTCGTGCTGATCCGACCGTGGCGTACGGGTGACGAGACGCTCGCCCGCGCCGCCACCGCCTATATGTCGGTGACGAGCCTGACGAATCGCTTCCTCGCCGGCACCGGTGGCCGGCTGCCGGCGGCGTACGTCCGGCACATCACCGTTGGACCTCGACCGACCTGGGACGCGTACGTTGCCGAAGGCGACGGACACCTGATCGGCTGGGCCGAATTCGGGCGGCTGAACGCGACCTCGACGGAGGCGGACCTCGCCGTGATCGTCGCGGATCCGTGGCACCGGCAGGGCATCGCGTCCGCGATGATCCGCGCGCTCCTCCCCCGTTGCTTCGCAACGGGCGTCACACGCCTCGGCGCCGACACGCTGCCCGGAAACACCGCCGCTCACGGCCTGCTCCGGTCGCTGTTCGGCGACCACTTGCACGGCGAGTTCAGCGACGGCGTCGTCCGCTACACGGTCTCGGTCGCCGACTTCGCCCCCCGTCCGATGGGCGCCGTCGCCCTCGCCGTCGTCTGACGGCGCGACGCTCTGCCGGCCGCCGTTTCGCGGCCGTCTGACCTCACGCCACCGGCCTCCGCACTTGATGTTGGTCATCTGCACCCATCTGGACGCTGCGATGCGTGCATATGCCCAACATCACGGCTTCGTCCGCGGTGGATCCGCCGAGTCATCTCGACCTGAATGGCGAAGCCGGACCCGTGCCCCCATCTCCGCCGAGGCCTCATGCAGTTGGCGATCGGCGAGGCGAACCGCGTCGGCCACGGCCGCCTCTTCGAATGCCGCCTTCACCGCGTCGTAGGGTCGCCGGCGACGTAGCGACGAGATCACCTTGAACGTGATCGGCAGAATCTCGATCACGAAGAAGATCACTCGGAACGCGACCACGAACGGTCCCA
>DASQPR010000244.1:0-3667 GCA_035643815.1 Micromonosporaceae bacterium
GAACTTGTAGCCCTTGGTGTAGTCGAACTTTTCCACGGCGCGGATGAGGCCGAGGTTGCCTTCTTGGATGAGGTCGAGGAAGGCCATGCCGCGGCCGGTGTAGCGCTTGGCGAGCGAGACGACCAGACGCAGGTTCGCCTCCAACAGATGGTTCTTCGCGGCGCGCCCCTCGGCGACAATGATCGCGAGTTCGTCGCCCGCGTCGGCGTACTCCGCCGGTAGTGGCTCGCGACTCAGCAGATCATCGGCGTAGAGGCCGGCTTCGATCCGCCTCGCGAGCATGACTTCCTGCTCCGCGGTGAGCAGCTTGGTGCGACCGATCGCGTTCAGGTAACTGCGCACGATGTCGGTCGTGGCCCCGGGTTCCTCGGCGTCGAGGTCGGGCTCGATGCGCTCGATCTGGTCGGTGCTCATCGCAACCGCCGATGCCGGCGCTGGCGGAGTTGACTCCGTAGCCGGAAATGGCCGTGTAACCGAAGACGCCCCCGCAACCGATGATGGCTTCGCATTCGATGGGTGAACCACCGTCAACCGCCTTCCCGCACTGCACTTGGTCCCGCCGCTGGTGCGGCGATCTCTCACGGGTATGAGAGTGAACCTCGGCGCGTGAAGTGGCCGTGAGGCGAAGAATGAACTAGAGATCAACAATCACGGTACGGGGGCCGACGTTGACGCTCGCCACAACCATGTGCGTCCGGAAGCGGCCGGTGGCGACCGTGGCACCGCGGCCGACCAGGGATTTCACCATCGCATCGACGAGCGGCTCGGCGAGGCCAGCGGGCGCCGCGGCGCTCCAACCCGGCCGTCGCCCCTTGCGCGTATCCGCGTACAGAGTGAACTGGCTCACAACCAGCAGAGGCGCTCCGGTCTCGGCCGCCGACTGCTCGCCGTCCAGAATCCGCAACTCGTGAACCTTCCGGGCCAGCGCGTCGGCCGTTTGCGGCGTGTCGGTGTGCGTGACGCCGACCAGTACCAGCAGACCGTCCGAGATCTCGCCGACGACCTCGCCGTCGACCGTGACGCTCGCGCTGCTGACCGTCTGGACGACCGCTCTCACGGCGCGTCCGGCCCGGCTGGCCCGGTCGACTCTGCTGGCCCGGTCGACCCTGCTGGCGGTGTTGGCCCGGTCGGCAACGTTGGCCCGGTCGGCAACGTTGGCCCGCTCGGCGGGTTTGGTGCGGTCGGACCGGTCGGCGCGGTGCCCCGTCCGCGACTTTGACCGACCGGATCGTCGGCCGGCTCCAGGAATCCGCGCTCGACCAACCCCGGCACGATCACGGCGGCCATCGCCGCGAACGCCTCGGCCGGGGCACCGTACGCCGCGGCCAGCACGGCCACCTGATCGCGCAGTGCCACCGATCCGTCGCAGCCGCCGACGAGCGCGAGCAGCACCGGGTCGATCTCCTCGGACCAGCGCAACCCCTCGGTCTGTACGAGCACCTGCCGCGTGACGTCCCAGCCGCTGACGCCGATCTCGGCCTCCTGATGCAGCGTGAGGCCGGGGGCGGCGAGATAACGCTCGGCCAGCAGCGATTCGGCCCCGGGCCGCATCCGCAGCCAGTTCTGCCGCTCGAACCAGCGGCTCACCTCGTCGCCGAACGGATGGCTGAGCTGTTGCCGCAGCGACTCGACCCGTACGACCGGATCGAAATGCTCGGCGCGACGCGCGGTCACGAGTCCGAAGCCGATCCCCTCCACCTTGTGTGCGTCGAACCAGTCGAGCCAGGCGGCCGCGCGCCGCGGATCGTGGTCTTCGGCCGCGTCGGTGAGCCACAGGTCGACGTAGGCCACCGGGTCGGCGAGTTCGCGTTCGATCACCCAGACGTCCAGGCCGCTCCCGGCAAACCAGCCGGCGACCCGTTCGGCCCAGTCCTCGCCCGTGACGTGCAGCCAGTTCGCCAGGAACTGCATCGTGCCGTCCTCGTTCAGCAGGTCCTTCGCGGCGCGCGCCAGCTCGGCGCACACGGCGTCGCCGGACCGGCCGGAATCGCGGTAGGTGTGCGTCGCGACACCGGGACCGGCCACGAACGGCGGGTTGCTGACGACGAGATCGAAGCGCTCGCCGCGGAGCGGTTCGATCAGGTCACCTTCGCGAAGATCCCAGTCGAGGCCCGCGAGGGCCGCCGTCGTGGCGGCGAAGCGCAGCGCGCGCGACGACAGATCGGTCGCGGTGATCCGTTGCGCGTGCGTCGACAGGTGCAGAGCCTGCACACCGCAGCCCGTACCGAGGTCGAGCGCACTGCCGACGGGCTTGCGGATCACCGAGTCGGCCAGCGTGGTGGACGCGTTGCCGACGCCGAGCACATGGTCCGGCCGCAGCGGACCTGGCCGGGTTCCCGGCGGCAGGTCTGAGACGACCCACCAGGCGTCGCCGTACGGCTCGAGATCCAGGCCGGCCCGTAGACCGTGGGCCGCTCGCTCGACCAGCCCGGCTGCCACGGCGTCGTCGAGCGGCAGCGGCGCGAGTGCCCGGGCCACCGCCGCCTCGGACTCGGTCTGGTTGCCGACGTACAGGCGGATCAGGGTGTCGATCGGCGTGCCGGCGGTGGTCGCGGCGAGCGCGGCGCGGAAGTCGTTGCGCTGGCTCGCGGCGGTGGCCTCGGGTCCGATGTGGGCGGCGATGCCGGCGGAGGTGTAGCCGGCGCCGGCGAGCGCGTCGCGCAGGCGCGCGATGCCCTCGGCCGGCAGCAGAGCGGGATAGGTCACGACTTCATCTTGCCCGTACGGTCGTCCGGCGTTGCGTCGTGGCCGGGCTTTACAACGATGCGGTACGCAGGATCCGCAGCTGTCCGATCTCGGCCACGTTCTTCATCAACTCCGCATTCACCCAGGCGACCATGTTGGCCACCGTGCGGTCCGGGCGCGACGGCCACGGGAACGGCGCGATCGCGTCGAGGTCGGCTTCGGTCAGGCCGCCGAGGACCAGCAGCCAACGGTCATGCAGGTCGCGCAGCCAGGCTCGGGTCGCGTCGGCCGATCCGGGCCACGTCACGTCGACCCGGTCGGGCACCGGCGCCGACGTCGCATGCGCGATCGTGGTCGACCACCACCAGCCGATGTGCCACGTCAGCCAGGCGATCGTGGTGACCGGATACGGCTCGACCTCCAGCCCCGACCAGTCGGCAACCCAGCGAGCATCGGCATCGAGCCGTACGGTCGCGGTCCGGTCGTCCGCGACCGGCGACCAGTGGCACTCGTCGTCGGTCAGCGGTTCGAGACTGAACTCGAACAGCGACCACACGACCTCGAACTGCGTGCGCAGCACGGCAACGATGTCGGGCGACATGGGTTGGCGCCCTACGAGGTCCGTCGGCGACGCGCGACGAGCCACACCGCGAGTACAGCTATCGCGGCGACGATTCCGATGGTGACGCGGGTCGAGGATGACGAGGCGGCGACGGAAGTGGGCGAGCCCGCGGGCGTGGTCGTGATCGCGGCCGGCGGTGTGGTTGTCGTCGGTGCCGACGGCGACGCGCTCGCCGCGGCGGTCGGTACGTTTGCGGCGAGTGCGGCGACAATGTTGATCAGGCCGTAGCCGTACTCGTCGTCGCGTCCCGGTGCACCCTTGTCGGTCGCGGTGGCGGTCAGCCGATGGACGACCTCGGTCGCCGACAGCTTCGGGAAGCGTGACCGGATCAGCGCCGCGGCACCGGCAATGATGGCCGTA
>DASQPR010000245.1:0-3695 GCA_035643815.1 Micromonosporaceae bacterium
CCCGCCCGCTCGACCAAGCCAGGGCCATCGCCGTCACCCCGCACCGGCAGACGCAGGCTTCCACCGTACCGCCGGTTGATCTCCAGCAACCGCGACCAGATCGCCGGGCGCGGCAGATCGACGGCGACCACCCCGGCACCCCACCGCAGCAACGAATGCATCGGACCCATCTCGGCTCCCGCACCGAGCACGACGATGCGTTGGTCGGCCAGATCGAGCCAGTCCGGGTTCGCCGCCACCGCGCGCACCGCTTCCGCCGCGGACGGCTCGATCACGCCGCGGTCGGTCCAAGCGTCGATCTGCCGTTGCAGGTCCGCGCCGCGCAGTCGCATCCCGTGGTACGGAATGGAAAGCGCGCGATCCACCTCACCCTGGCCGGCGACCGTCACGGTCCGCAGGCCAGCGGCGCCCTCCGCCGCGGATCCACCGGCCGACGTCCCGAACGCACCGTCGAGACCGGTCTCGATCCCGTCCGGACCGATATAGCGCATGCGCGCGTGCAGGGCAGCCAGACCGTCGTGGGCGACCGCGCGACCGGCCGCCGGTGACGTCAGGCCAGCCTCGACAAGCCGGCGAAAATGCGTGAGGTAGCCGCGGCGCCAGTTCGTCTCGCCCTCGGCGGCTCGGGCGCCGATCGGATCGGTGGCGCGCAACGCATCGGCGACGACGGCTCGGCCGAGCGCGGACGTGCTGCGCGAGGGCGGTGCCGCATTGGCGGGTTTCCCGGTCTTCGGGGCCGCGCCGCCGTGACCACCAGCCCGCGGAAACACCACACCGGTGGAACCGTCCTCCGTCATTCCCCGATCATCTCCTCTAACCGCGCTTTGTTGCTCGGCGTGCCGCCGACCGTAGCGGATGGGCGAAGTTCCCACACGGTCGCGACCGTACTGTCGGCGCCCTCGATCGCAACCCGGGTCGGCACCTCGTACGAAGCGAGCAGATCGAACCGATCGGCCGGGAGGAATCCGCGATCGCCGTCGCCGACGAGGACCCGGATGCCGCGGCGCTCGGCCCGGCGAAGGAACCGCATCGATTGGTCGCGCAGCCGTCCGGTGTAGAAGACGTCGCCCGCGAGCAGGACATCGGCGTCGATGTCGGCGTCGATGTCGGTGTTCGGATCGGCAAGCAGGTCGGCGAGGACCGCATCGACGCAAAGACCGGGCCGCCCGGTGCGGGTCGACTCGGCGACGTTTCGCCGGATGGCCTCGATCGCCGCCGCATCGACCTCGACGGCGCGAACCGCCGCCGCTCCCCCGTACGCGGCGGCCAGCGCGACGAGTCCGGAGCCGGCCCCGAAGTCGAGCACGGTTCGGTCGGCGACGACGTTTGGATGATCGATGACGTACCGGGCCAACGCCTGGCCTCCGGCCCACGGGAACGCCCAGAACGGCGGCGGCCGGTCGCTGTGGTACGCCCCGCCGGAGGCGTCCCAGAGTCCGGTGCCCGCCGTCGCCTGGAAGATCGATACCTCGGGGACGTACGGCACCGGGCCGTACGTCAGCGGCAGGTTGTCGGGGTTGGCGGCCACGGGGTTCATTGTCGACGCTCGGCACGCTTTACGCATTGATCCGACCATCGTGTGGCTGGTCGACCGGCTTGGTTTCTACACTGCAGGTGCAATCACCGGCGGCACCGACCGCTCCGGGGCCAACCCCGGCCGACGACGGGCAAGGAGATCGATGGCGGAGCAACAGATCCGGGCCGGTGAACGCTTCGCCGACCTAGGCTCCTTCTCGCAACGCGGCGGTGAGGGGCCCAATCTCTGGCGCACGCTCGGCTTCCGCCGTACGGACTGGGGTCCGGGCACCGCGGTCGTCGAGTGGGACGCGACGGTCGACTACGGCTTCTACACGCCGGCCGGCCCGGTGATCCAGGGCGGCCTGGTGACCGCGGTGCTCGACTCGGCGATGGGCGGGGCGTGCTGGACCGTTCTCGACAATCACGAGGTGTTCCTGACCGCGGACCTGCGGGTGGAGTTCTTCCGACCGACCCGCCCGGGTACCCTCCGCGCGGCCGGCCGGGTCGTGCGCAAGACGTCCCGCGTCGTGTTCTGCGCCGCCGAACTGTTCGACGTCGACGGGTCCACACTCGCCGGAAGCCGGTGTACCCAGGTGCTGTTGCCGGCGGGCCCAGCCGATGCGTAGCGCAGCCGCGAGGCGCATGTGATCGCTAAGGTGGACCGATGAGCTTGGCGGATGGGCTGGCGAGCCGGAAGTCACGGGAGGGCTTTCGCGTCGGCGTCGGCGATGACGGCGTCGCCGTGATCAGCATCGACCGCGCCGCCAAGCGGAACGCGATCACCTTGGATATGTGGGAAGCGCTGCCCAGCCTGCTCACCGACCTGACCTCTGAGGAGGGTCTGCGGGTCCTGCTGATCACCGGTGAAGGCGAGTCGTTCTCGGCCGGCGCCGACGTACGCGAGTTGCAGGACGTCTACTCCGAGCCGTCGCGGGCACGCGCCTATCAGGACACCAATGTGGCGGCCGAGGCCGCGCTGGCGACGTTTCCCTATCCGACGATCGCCGCGATCCGGGGGGCGTGCATCGGCGGCGGCTGCCAACTCGCGGTGGCTTGTGACGTCAGATTGGCGGCCGACACCGCGCGATTCGGGGTGACGCCGGCGAAGTTCGGGATTGTCTATCCGGTCGAGCCGACCGCGCGCCTGGTGCGGCTCGTCGGACCGGCTCGCGCCAAATACCTGATCTACTCGGCCGACCTCATCGGCGCCGACCACGCCCTTACGTTCGGCCTGGTCGACGAGGTCGTACCGGATGCCGGTCTCGAAACGCGCGCGCTCGAATTCGCACGAACGATCGCGGGACGCTCGCCGCAGACCGTCGGCGCCGCGAAGGCAGTGATCAACGCGATCGGATCCCGCCGGGACGCGAACATGGAACTCGCCGCGTGGCAACGGGCCACCGATGACGTCCGCGAGGGGATCAGCGCGTTCCTCGAAGGACGCCCGCCCCGCTTCGGCGACGCGCGCTGACCCGCGGCACGCGGTCGGCCGCTCATCGCGGCGCGGCCGGCCGAGCTTGGTCACGGCGCCACGCGGTGCAGGTCGCGCGGAAAGAGCGTGACCTCGCGGACGTTGGCCGCCCCGGTCAATTTGGCCAGGAATCGTTCGAGTCCTAGCGCAAAGCCGCCGTGCGGCGGCATGCCGTGCCGCATCGCGTCGAGGTAACCGGCATACGGCGCGAGGTCCGTCGTCCCACGCTCGGCCAGCGCGTTCACGTAGTCGCCGTACCGATGCAAGCGTTGTGCGCCGCTCACCACCTCCAGGCCCCGGAAGATGAGGTCGAAGCCGCGCGAGTAGCCGGACCGCTCCGGGTCCGGATGCGTATAGAACGCGCGGGACCGCGTCGGATAACCGTCCACGAAGACGAAGTCCGATCCACGCTCGGCCAGTGCCCAGTCCCCGATGAAGCGCTCGTGCACCGGCGAGAAGTCGGTCTCCCGGCTCGCGTCGCGGCCGGTCGCGGCGGAAAACATCGCGATGACGTCGGTGAAGTGCACCACGGGCACGTCGGCGGGCAGCGCCGGCATCGCGACGCCGAGCAACTCGCACTCGCGGTGCGTACGGTCGGCGATCGCGTCGAGCATTCCGGCGACCGCGTCCCGGCAGACCGCCATGACCTCCCGGTGGTCGGTGACGAACCCCATCTCCAGGTCGAGGGACGTGTATTCGGCGAGGT
>DASQPR010000246.1:0-4628 GCA_035643815.1 Micromonosporaceae bacterium
GGCAGGTAGCGGTCCAGCTCGCGGGCGATTACCGCCGGGTAGGCGCCGAACCCGTCCAGCACCGTGAGGAACGTCTCGGCGAGACCGTCCAGCGCGAAGAACGCGTCCGGCAGCGCGACCCGGCGCACCACCGAGCAGGAGACGTCGCCCTCGTTCCACTGGTCGCCGGCCAGCTCGCCGACCATCGACAGGTAACCGCGGAGGATGACGGCCAGGCCGTTGACGCGCTCGCACGATCGCGTGTTCATCTTGTGCGGCATGGCGCTCGACCCGACCTGGCCCGCCTTGAACCCCTCGGTCACCAGCTCCTGCCCGGCCATCAGGCGGATCGTCGTTGCGAGGCTGGACGGCGCGGCGGCGGCCTGCGCCAAAGCCGCGACGACATCGAAGTCCAGCGACCGCGGGTAGACCTGGCCGACGCTCGACAAGACCCGCGTGAAGCCGAGATGCTCGGCGACGCGCTGCTCCAGCGCCGCCACCTTCGCCTCGTCGCCATCGAAAAGGTCGAGCTGGTCGGCGGACGTGCCGACCGGTCCCTTGATGCCGCGCAACGGGTAGCGGCCGATCAGATCGTCGATCCGCTCGTACGCGATGAGCAGCTCCTCGGCGGCACTGGCGAACCGCTTGCCGAGCGTGGTGGCCTGCGCCGGTACGTTGTGCGACCGGCCGACCACGACCGTCGACTCGTGCTCGATGGCACGCGATGCGAGCCGGGCCAGGGTGGTGACGATCCGTTCGCGAATCAGCGAGAGGGATGCGCGGATCTGCAGCTGCTCAACGTTTTCGGTCAGGTCGCGAGACGTCATGCCCTTGTGGATCTGTTCGTGCCCGGCGAGCGCGGAGAATTCCTCGATGCGCGCCTTCACGTCGTGGCGCGTCACTCGTTCGCGCTCGGCGATTCGGGCTAGATCGACGTCGTCGACCACGGCCTCGTACGCCTCGATCACGCCGTCGGGCAGCGGGATGCCGAGATCGCGCTGTGCCCGCAGCACCGCGATCCACAACCGGCGCTCCGCCCGGACCTTCTCCTCCGGCGACCAGATGGTGACCAGCTCCGCGCTCGCGTAGCGAGCGGCGAGGACGTTGGGAATGCGTGGCTTGGTCACAGTCGTCACGGTGACTCATTGTCGCAGGCCGCGTCGTTGCCCTTGTCGCAGGGCACACCGCTGCCACGGATATCGCGTACGCCGAGCGTCGTAGGCGCGGCCACGCGAAGTCATCGAGGGTTGTATGGCTCGCGCCCAAGATCCGGTTCTAGGGTGTGGGCATGTCTGACTCCGTCAAAGGACTGCCCGCCGGATACCGAACCACGTCCGCCCAGATCATGCGCATCCTCGCCATGGCCACCGGCACGCTCGTCGCCGTACAGTTCGCGCTCGCCGGCTTCGGCGCCTTCGGCTCGTTCCACAAGGAACGAGACTGGGGCGCGCACGAAACACTCGGCTCGATCATCGGCGGGTTCACGATCCTCGTGCTGATCGCCGCGATCGTGGCGCGACCCGGTCGGCGACCGCTGATTGCCGCAATCGTGCTGTTCGTCCTGGCCGCGCCGATCCAGCCGATCCTTGCTAACGCCGGCAAGAACGACGGCGTCGGATGGGGCGCGCTGCACGCCTTCGTCGGCGTCCTGATTCTCGGTATGTGCGGCCTGGCGTCGCGCAAGATCGACGCCACGCCGGCTCAGAGCGCGCCGCCGGTCGCCGCGGCCTAACCGCCAGCTTCGGGCGGACCAAACCACACGGGTACGCCCGGCGAAAAGAGCACGCTGGATGGCGCGGCGGTCGGGCTTGGCAGGCCGGCCGCCGCGACGAGGTCGTCGTCCAGTTCGAGCACCTCGGCGTGGTGGAGCGGCCATGCCGGGTGCACGTTCGGCAGGTACCTGGTCGTGCCGTACCAGTGATTGTGCAGTCCCCAGCGAGCGGTGAGGAAGTCTTCCAACGGGCCGGGCTGCTCGATGCGCGAACCGATCCGCACCGACAAGCGCGACGCCGGGCGGCCCTGATCGCGGGGCCACCGCCGGCGTGAGCGATAGCGGATGATGTCGCCGTCGCGCTCGATCGACATGCCGGCCCACATGTACGGCAGGGCGAACACCGAGCGGGCGACGAGCACCGGGGCAAGCCGGGTGGACTCGAGTGACTTGAATACGACACCGCGCCGGCCCGACCCGTCGACGGAGTAGAGCCGCACATTTGTCTCCGGGAACGTCCCGACGTACGGCAGCCCGGGAGTGCGGCCGATGCCGATCCGCCACATCCGAAACGCGACCAGGCCGACCCAGCTCGTTCCGGCATGGATGTCCGGAGTCGTACCGGGCGGCAGGAGGGGTGCGACAGTCTCGGGCGGCACCGGCCAGTGGACGAACGTCAGATCGCGCCACTGCTGAGTGAGCAGGCGTCGGCTCGGCGTTCGCGGCGCCAACCGGGTGACCGGCTCCGGGTCTCGCGCCGGTGCTGGCTCCGGTCCGCGCGTCGTTGTCACGTTGCGGACGGTACGCCCTCGTCAAGATCCACCGCAGCGGACGATTGGTGTCGTTACAGCGACCCATATCGTCCCACGGCAGTGGATCATCGGCGCCGACAACGCGCGGTCACCGGTCCAGAATCGCGGCGACGCCCTGGCCGCCGGCGGCGCAGATCGAGATCAGCCCTCGGCCGGAGCCCTTCTCGGCCAGCAGCTTGGCCAGCGTCGCGACGATGCGGCCACCCGTCGCCGCGAACGGATGACCGGCGGCCAGCGACGAACCGTTGACGTTCAACTTCGTACGGTCGATCGGGCCGAGCGGCTCACGCAACCCGAGCCGAGCCTTGGCGAACTCCGGATCCTCCCAGGCGGCGAGCGTCGCCAGCACTTGGGACGCGAACGCCTCGTGGATCTCGTAGAAATCGAAGTCGCCAAGTGTCAGTCCCGCCCGCGCCAGCATCTTCGGCACCCCGAACACCGGCGCGGTCAACAGGCCGTCCGGCTCGCCGCCGGTCGTTGGGTCGCCGTGTACGAAGTCGACCGCTGCCGTCTGCGAGAACGTCAGGTAGGCGAGCACCGGCAGCCGCCGCGCAGCGGCCCACTCCTCGGTGGCGAGGAGGACAAGCGCCGCACCGTCGGTGAGGGGCGTCGAGTTGCCGGCGGTCATCGTCGGATCGGGGCCGCGCTTGCCGTACACCGGCTTGAGCTTGGCCAGCTTTTCTATCGTCGTGTCGGCGCGCAGATTCTGGTCATGGGTGAGCCCCAGGTACGGCGTCATCAGGTCATCGAAGAACCCGCGTTCATAGGCCGCGGCGAGATTGCGGTGGGAGGCCAGTGCCAACTCGTCCTGCTCCGCGCGGCCGATGTGCCACTGCCGTGCCGTGATCGCGGCGTGCTCGCCCATCGACAGGCCGGTGCGCGGTTCGGCGTTGCGCGGTTGATCCGGACGGAATGCGGCCAACGGTCGCAACTTCATCGCGGCCTTCGCGCGCGCCCCGAAGCTCCGGGCGCGATGAAGTTCCAGGAGGGTACGGCGCATCTGCTCGTTCACGCCGAGCGGCGCATCCGAAGTAGTGTCCACGCCGCCGGCGATGCCGGAGTCGATCTGACCGAGCGCGATCTTGTTCGCGACCAGGATCGCCGCTTCGAGACCGGTGCCGCAGGCCTGCTGGACGTCGTAGGCCGGCGTGCGTGAATCGAGCCGTGACCCGAGCACGCACTCCCGCGTCAGGTTGAAGTCACGGCTGTGCTTGAGCACTGCGCCGGCCACGACCTCGCCGAGCACCTCGCCGGCCAGGCCGAAGCGAGCGACGAGTCCGTTCAGCGCCGACGTCAACATGTCCTGGTTGGACGCCGTCGCGTAGCGGCCGTTGGAGCGCGCGAACGGGATGCGGTTGCCACCGACGATGGCGACCCGTCGGACGGTGCTCATGCGTTCTCCTTGTGCAGTGATCGCCGGCGCGTTCGGCCGGTGAAACCTGTCCGGCCAGCTCGTCCGGCTGCCGGGTGCGCGTCCGGCCAGCTCGTCCGGCCGGCGCGTTCGGCCAGACGATGCGTGTCTGGCCGGCGCGATCGTGGACCCGACGATGAGTGTCGCCCCGGCGGGTGGCTTCGTGGCGTTCCACACACCCGTTGAGATAAGCGTGGTCGAATCAATCGTCATCGACTGGGTAGACGTTTGTCGCGTTTGTCGGCGAGTTCTGCCCGGGCGCGTCGCCGATGGCACCGCGAATGGCATTGACGAGCGCGAGGTTACCCGCAAGTAGCCTAACGTTCGGCACGTTGAAAGCGTTATGGCGATCAACGACCGGTCGCCACGAAGGGAGCCACCGTGTCCGACCGTTACGCGAATTTCGCCGCCACCGGCGCCGGCCGCGCCCTGGTCAAGCGCCTCGGCCTGCCGGATCCGCCCCGGCTGCGCCGATATCACCCGGGCGCCCGGGATCTGGCTGGCGCCGTGCTGCTCGGTGGTGACGGTCGGCTGGTGGAACCGATCGCGCGAGTCCTCGCCAACCTGGACGCCGACGTACGTCGACCGACCGTCACGGCACCCGGCGCGGCCGAGACCGCCGTACCGGCGATGGCCACGGCGCACGGCGCGGCCGAGACCGCCATACCGGCCATGACTGCGGCTCCCGATTCGGCCGAGACCGCCATACCGGCCA
>DASQPR010000247.1:0-3101 GCA_035643815.1 Micromonosporaceae bacterium
GACTACGCCGCCGACCAACGCTCGGCCACCGTGGTCGAGGCGGAACTCACGGCGTACGCGTCGCCGGCACAAATGGACCTGTACGGGCTCGTCAAGGGTGCGTACATCCAGCGCCTGGGCGACAGTTTCGTTTCTGCCTTCGCCAATTCGCCGAGTACGGCCCTTGCGGACCTGACTCCGAACACGTTGTATCCGCAGCTCATCTCGTATGTTCAACTCGGTGGGCTGGTCGAGGCGAAGATCGTCGGCGACGTGACGGCCGCCGCCCGCCACGAGCAGCACACAAATGAGATCGCGGCGTACGTGCTCGCGGGCGCCGCGCTCGTGATTCTGTTGCTGGCGATCCTGCTGTCGTGGCTCAGCATCCGGTCGGTGTCCCGATCGCTTCGCGGCGTGTCCATCGGGGCCGCGCGTGCGGCTGAGCGTTCCGAGGTCGAGCTG
Organism: Micromonosporaceae bacterium; assembly: GCA_035643815.1. GTDB lineage: Bacteria > Actinomycetota > Actinomycetes > Mycobacteriales > Micromonosporaceae > DASQPR01. Next base: position 442 of record DASQPR010000247.1, read on the forward strand.
CGGCGGGTTGCCGACGATCGCATCGAGTCGGTTGACCACTCGACGTTGGAAGCACTGCCGGTCGACGCTCGCACTGAGGTCGGCGACTTCGCCCGTGCGTTCGTCCGGGCGCAGCGTGGGGCCGCGACGGTCGTCGAGCGGCAGGCGGCCGCACGGCGCAACCTTGCTCAGATGACCGGAACGGCCGGCCGCCGGAGCGCACAGCTCGTCGCCCGACAGACCAGCATCATCGATCGGCTGGAACGGTCGCCGGTCGATCCGCAGCTCCGGGACGACCTGCGCCGCCTCGACCACATCACCAATCGGTTGCGCCGGGTCACGTCCAGCCTTCTGACGCTGGCCGTCGCCGGCGACGGAGGTCGCCACGCCGCCGACGAGAGCGGCTACCTGACACCGATGGCGTTGGCCGATGTCGTGAAGCTCGCCCAAGATGAGATCGAAAGCGAAACGCGGGTCGACGTGTCCGTGCCGTTCGGGACGATGGTGGCGCCGGCGATCATTGATGACGTCGTGCTCCTGTTTGCCGAGCTGCTCGCGAACGCGGCCGCCTTCTCGCGGACGGCGACCCGCGTCCGGGTTTTCGCGCCGCCGTTCGACAGCGGTGTGTCGATCGTCGACGAGGGCATCGGCATGTCCGAGGATCAGCTCGCGACCGTCAACACCCGGCTCGCTCATCCGGAGCGCCTCGATCTGGCCACGTCGGGTGCGCTCGGACTGTTCCTCGTCGGCCGGCTCGCGCGGCGCCACGATCTGCGGGTCACGTTCGAGCACACGCCCGGTGGCGGCGTGACCGTGATTGTCGACCTGGGGCATCACGTGACCACTTTGGCACCGGCCGAAACCGCCCGGGCCACCGCGCGAGTTGCGGCCGGATCGTCCATCCCGCGGCCACGCGACGGACGCGCTAGCGCGTTTGCCGGCGCGAGCCGGGGCGGCTGGGGGCCGATGCTGGAACTCGACTCGCGCCCGTTTGACCTGGATAGGTTCGAACGGGCGGCTGAGGTGCTCGGCACCGGACCGACCTGGAACGCGTTCGAGGTGCTGCCGCCCCGCTTCGCCGAGTTGCCGGCCGGCCCGAGCCAACCCGAGTTGCCCGGTCGTGGCGCGACAACGAGTTACTCCGGTGTCACCGCCGACGGCGTCCACGGCCGGTATGCAACGGGCGACTATCCGAGGACGGCGCCCGACTTTGAGGACGACATGCCGCGCGCCGGGCGCGGGTTAGCACCGGGCGACCCGACCGCCTACTTCGGCGCCGCGTCGACCGGCGCCGCCTCGACCGGTGGCAATGCGAGCCGCAGCGCAAACGGACGATCGGATGCCGGCTCGAACGGTCGCGGCTCGCGGCCGAGCGGCTCGTTTGCCGACCGCGACGCGGACCTGCCCTTTGCCGGCGGTCCGTTCGCCGCGCCCGGCCGACCCTTCGCCGGCATGAATCGGGCCTTCAACGACCCGCTGACCGGCCCGCTACGGCCGGCCGACGCGAGTGCCCCGGCCGGCGGCTTCGGTCCGTTCGAGGAGGAGATCGTCACCTTCCCGGCCGGCGGGATCGCGCGCTACGTGCCACCGGACGAACACTCGGAGTCGGTGGACGCGCCGGCCGACGGCACCGGCGCTGCCTCGACCGATGGGGCTACGACCAACGCCACTGCGGTTCCGGGTACGGGGACCGAAACGCCGCTGTCACGTCGCGTGCCAGGCGCCTCCTCGCCGGCGTCCTCGCTGGACCTCGCGTCGCGATTCCGTACGCTGGACCCGGACGAGGCGCGCCGTCTCGTCGAACAGTTCGAAATCGGGGTGGCGCGAGCGCTCGGCGAGACTGCCACCGACCGTGTCGACGACGAGGGGCTTAGCCGATGACCGGTCCATTCGCGTACGGAGTGGGTGACTTCGCCGACGACGGACGCCGTGGCGTGCGCTACGCCGAAGGCGACCATGCCTATGAAGGACGCAACGGGCACCCAGCGTCGGCATTGAGCCCCGACGCCGAGGCGTTCACGTGGCAACTCGACACATTCACGTCCACCACGGTTGGCGTACTCGGGGCGGTCGCGGTGTCGTCGGACGGGCTACTCGTCGCGGCGTCGTCGATTAAGGATCGGGCCAACGCCGATCGGCTGGCCGCGGTCGTGTCGGGCATGACGAGCCTGGCGACCGGCGCCGCACACAGCTACGCGCTCGGCATGCTCAACCGCGTGGTCGTGGATATGTCCGATGGCTATCTCCTGATCAGCGCGCTCGGCAGCGGATCGGTGCTTGGCGTCGTGGCCGAACGGTCGACCGATCTGGCCACCGCCGCGTACGAGATGACTCTGTTTGCGACGCGAGCCGGAAGCCGGCTCACGCCATCGCTCATCATCGAGTTGCGGGCGGCTATCCCGCACTGAGTCGGGTGCCGTTGCGCGGGGCTCGCCCTCGGCTGCCGGGAAGCCATACGGCTACGGTGATCGACGTGTGCACCGTACTGCTGCGCCGGTCGCCGGGCGCGCGCTGGCCGATCCTGCTCGCCGCCGTTCGCGACGAATTCACCGGCCGGGCGTGGGATCCGCCGGCGGCGCACTGGCCGGAGGAACCGTCGATCTTTGGCGGTCGCGACCGGCTGGCCGGCGGGACGTGGCTCGCCGTCGACCGGGACCGGCCGGCCGTGGCCGCGCTACTCA
>DASQPR010000248.1:0-2346 GCA_035643815.1 Micromonosporaceae bacterium
GACTCGATCAATTCGGTCGCCACGGCCGATGCCGGCGAGGCGTCGACGGCGAGCGCATCCGACAGTCGCTCGATCAGGCGCTCCCGATCGATCCCGTCGTCCGCGCCGGCGGTGATCGTGAGCGCAACCCATTGCGGAAACGTCCCGCCGGCCGTTGCGAGCACCTTGTTCATGAGCGCGCCGAGCGCTCGCTCGGTCTGTCCGATGATCTGCGGATTGAGTGTCTGAACCGTCGCCATCGCAGTTCCTCCCGTTGGTCGTGCCAATGTTGGTCGACCCAATGATTACACACGTTGGCCGCGCCAACAAATCGGCTAGACTCTCGTTCATGACAGTGACGTCGGACCGACCGGCATCGCGCCTCGACAACATTCCGACATGGCTGATCAGCCAGGCATCGGCACACGCCCACCGCCTGCTTACCGATCGACTGGCCGCCGCGGGCGCCCGCGGTTACCACTACCGCCTGCTCGGCGCGCTCGACGAATCCGGGCCGGCGAGCCAGGCCGCGCTCGGCCGGCGTACCGGCATCGACCGCAGCGACGTCGTCGCCGCACTCAACGAACTGTCGAACGACGGATACATCCGGCGCTCGCCGGACCCGAACGACCGACGCCGCAATGTCGTGACCATCACTTCGTCCGGCGAGCGGCGCCTCGCCGCACTGGTTGCGGTGCTGGCCGCCGTACAGGACGAGCTACTGGCATCGCTGTCGTCGGCCGAGCGGGCCGTGTTCGTCGAGTTGCTCGCCCGTATCCTGCGCACAGCTCCGGAGCGTTGACGCGCTGGCGTTCGGCGACCAGGAAACGACCCGACGCCGACCGGGCCGCCTTGTCGCGAGGTCGGGGACGCCGCCGGTGGTTGGCGCCACGCCGAAACGGGAAGAGGTCCAATGTGTCCGATTTGACGTACCCCGAAGCCGGGGCGACTGAGCGCGACCAGCTCCCGGCCGGCTACCACCACTTCCGCATGTCCACCGACCTCGGCCGTGGCGAGGCACTCATGGCCCGCGCTCGCGAAGCGCTGATGACATTCGGCGTGCAACGCGGCGCCGGGCTACGACCGGTAACCAGTGCACCGAGGGCCGCCGTCGGCGTGGTCGTGATCGGCCGGGCCGGCCTCGGACCGCTCGCGATATCTATACCGTGCCGCGTGGTGTGGGCCGCGGACGAACCAAGCCGGGCCGGCTTCGGCTACGGCACGTTGGCCGGCCATCCCGAACGCGGTGAAGAGGCGTTCCTGCTGAACCACGACGCCGACGACGTCGTACGGTTTCATGTGCGGTCCTTCAGTGCGCCGGCCCGCTGGTTCACCCGCGCCGCTGGTCCGGTGCTGCACGTCGCGACGGACGCGGCGTCGCGCCGCTACCTCACCGCCATGCGGCGGCTGGTGGAATAGCGCGCACACTCCTTCACGGACGAGAGGGTACGCATGATCGACACGGCAAGCTCACTGGCGACCGCACGGCGGATGTGGACCCGGTTCGAGCCGATCCACACGGTCACCTACTTCACCCCGGAGGCCCGCGACGCGTACGACGCCGTCGGCCTGCGCGGCTACTGGCGCGGTTACTTCGCCGGCCGGAGCGCACCGCTGGGTCCCGTGGACGCGATGCCGGTGATCGCCACGTTCCACGGGTTCGCGCCGGCGATGGTTCGCCGCGCGCTGCCGGACGTGTGGACTCGAGCGACGCCCGCGGCGACGCTCTCGGCCCGCCGGATCGGCGCGGAGGCGGCCCTGCTCCGGTTGGCGGTCGACGTTGAGCCGGCCGAACTCGCCGAGGCGGCCGATCTCGCTGAGGCCGCGGTCGAGCTGCTCGATCCGGCCGGACATACGATCGGGGCGGCGAACCTGGGCCTCCCGCGTGACCCGGACACTTCCGCACTGGCCCGGCTCTGGCAAGCCGCCACCACGTTGCGGGAACACCGCGGCGACGGGCACGTGGCCGCCCTCGTGTCGTACGGCTTCGACGGCTGCGAATCGGTCGTGTGGCGGGCCGGTATCCGGCATCGCGAGACGATGCAGCAGTTCCGCGGTTGGACCGATGCCGAATGGGATGCGGCGACCGATCGGCTCCGCGATCGCGGTTGGCTTCGCCCCGATGGCACCCACACTCCGGACGGCTCCGATGCGTACGCCGCCGTCGAGCAGGCCACCGACCGCGCGGCCGCCCGTGTGTGGAACGCCTTCGGCGCCGACCGCACCGAGACGCTGCGTGATCTCGTGACGCCGCTCGCGGTGTTGGCCTACACCGCGATTCCGGTCGCCAACCCGATCGGCGTCCCGCACCCGACCGGTGGATGATCGGAGGATGCATATCGCGAGCCGAACCCAGATCTTCGTCGG
>DASQPR010000249.1:0-3721 GCA_035643815.1 Micromonosporaceae bacterium
GACGATGTCATCGCGGTCAAGAAGTGGCACGAGCTCGTCGATCACGGCGTCGGTCGCGTCACCAGCCTTGACCATGATGATGATCGCGCGCGGCCGACGAAGCGACGCAACGAAATCCGCCATCGACTCGCTGGCCACAAAGGTGCCCTCGTCCCCGTGGTCGTCGATGAGGCTGCGCGTACGTGCGACACTGCGGTTGTGTACGGCGACCGGATATCCGTGGTGCGCGAGATTTCGGGCCAGGTTCCGGCCCATCACTGACAGTCCCGTCACACCGATCTCGGCAGTTGCTTGCCCGCTCATATCCCATCTCCCACCTGAGCGTCATCGGTTCGGTCTCAGCTATCGCCGTACCCGTCAATATTCTATTGTCATGTCGATCGATGGCGCCGCGGCCCTGCATCGGCCGCGAACAGGGCTGCTGCGGCCTAGCTGGCGGTGTATCGCGGACTAGGCCGGTACGACGTACGGGAAGCTGGCGGCTCGGTAACGCTCGGCGACCGATGGGGTTAGGCCCGACGTCACGGCCGTGTCGAGGACCAACGAGAACATCACTTCGGGCGCGTTGTCGGCGAGTGTCCGACCATTACGGGTGGCGAATCCGTACGTCGCCGGCGTGCCGAGCTCGTACGACAACACGTCGGGGAACAGCGTCCGGGCCACGGTCTGCCCATACCCGGGCGGGTCGTTCGACGTCCCGCTGGCCGCGACGACACTGGTGACGGTGTCGGCGATGTACTTGCCGTCGGCGTTGAGGTCGGCGGACGGGTGGCGGCCGTTGGCCGGGTTGCTGAAGTCAGTGTCGTCGGGCCAGAAAATGGGCCACATCATAGGGTGACCAGCCCGGTTGATCTGCCGCCATCCGCCCGCGTCGGTGGCGAGCTTGGTGGCGCACCAGACACCGATGTGTGCTCCGGTGTGCAACTGCGGGTGCTGGTGGGAAACCTCGAGGACGATGGATTCGACGGTTGTGTCGGCGAAGCTGTTCTTCGCGTCGGCGGCGTGCCAGGCGGATCGGTCGACGGCGGTGCCGTTTTTGAACGCCGCGTTGACGGTCCCGAGTTGCGCCAGGTCGATGTAGAACGGGTCTCGAATGCGTCCGGCCCAGAGTCGCGTGTCGTTCATGCCGGCCGATGCGCCCGTCTGCCCGTCGAGAACGAGGGTGCCGGTCGCCTTGTCGTCGCGGGCCTCGTCGCCGGCGAGGGCGTGAAGTTGGAGCGATTGCCGTCCGGTCGGGTCCGGCTGGCCGAAGGAGACGCGGTAGGTCAGTTCCTCGAACTCGCCACCGTCGAAGTGGACCTTGATCTCGTACCGTGCCTCCGAATGGAAACCGCGCTGGACATCGGGTCCAGTAATGGTGGAGTTGACATCCATGATGAGCACGGTGCTGTGGTGGCCCGGAAAGACAAAAAGATCGTCGATGTAGAGCTGGCCGTTCTGCCGCGCGAGCGGGGTGTCAAGGTGGTGGGACATGCCGTTGCTCCTCTCGGGCGAGATCGACTCATCAACGCTAGCAACGGCAGCCGCGCGTTTCCGGCGAATCGAGGGTGCGCCGAGCTGCCTAGCTCGGCCAACGAGCGCTCATCAACCGAAGATGTCGGCGCTGGTTCAGCTTCCCGAAGGATTCGGCTGGTTCGGAGCGCTTGATGGCACCGAGGTCGGTGTGTTGGATGGCGAAACGGTTCCCGTCGAGGCGCTGGCTGACGGCGACGGAGCCGATGAAGGGGCTCCCGACGGTGGCGACGACGGCGATGGACTTCCGGACGGGGATGGTCCCGGCGTCGTCGAATGGTGGGGACGGGCCGGCTCGGTGAGATGCGGCGGCGTGAAGTGCGGACTCGGCGCGACGAGAAGCGCGAACAACGCCACGATTGCCGCCACGACCGCGCCGGCGCCGGCGAAAACCGTAGCCCCGCCAACGAGAGCGCGTCCGTCGCGCCGCCACTCGGACTGCCGGCGCGCACGCAGCTCCGGCGGCAACGCCGCTCGCTGCGCGGCCAGGCTGTTGGCCGGCGCGGCAAGGAATCCGGCTGTCGGCACTACCAGCAGCACGGCCAGCAACGGTCCGCTGGCTGTGTCGAAGCGCGTAAGAGAGGCCACGATCGCTGCGACGCCGAGGATTCCGAGCGTCGTCTCGGCCCAGTTCGCGGCGAACGCTCGCCAGACGGAGGCCTGCTCGGCGACCTTTGGCGTGCGCAGGAACGCGGCCTTGCGAGCGAACAGGCCTTGCACGGACGCGCGGGCCACCGTCAACCCGGTCGACTGCCAGATGAAGAACGCGCCGAGCGCGTCGCGCAACGACGCACCCGTACCTCGACGCATGAGTGACAGCGCCCGCACGAGGCCCAGGGCGACCAGGATGGAGATCGCGGCGACGAGGAAGACGGTCATCTTGCGGAAGAGTTGGCCGCCGCCGGTCGCCAGGTTGATCGCTCCGCCGAGCATCAGCACAAAGAAGACCACGCCCATCAAGTCGCCGTACCACTGAATGGCGCCGCACAGGTAGGCCCACCGCTGGGCCGCGCTCAGGCGGCCCGCCGACGATCGAGTGAACAGACTGCGCCAGTGCATCCGGAACAACTGGATGCCGCCGAAGCACCAGCGATAACGCTGGCTCTTGAGAGCCTCGAACGTCAACGGCATGACGCCGTACCCGAATGATTCGTCGATGTGGAGGCCGGACCAACCGGCCCGCAGCAACCGGAGCGACAACTCAGCGTCCTCGGTGATGCACCACTCGTCCCAGCCGCCCAGCTGTTCCAGCGCTCGACGTCGGATCAGGCCCATGGTGCCGGCGAAGATCGCGCCGTCGTGCTCGTTTCGCGACGGTTGGGTCACCGCGAAGAAGTACTGGTACGAGAAGTAGAGGCGGCGGTAGAACGGGTCCTGCGACCAGTCGCGGTAGTCCTGCGGCGCTTGCACAAAGCCAACTTCCGGATCGGCGAACAGTGGCGCGCATCGTCGAAGGAAGCTCCGATCCACCTGGTAGTCGGAGTCAACGACGCCGATGACCTCGGTGCGAGGATCGGTGAGTCGCTGGAGCGCGTAGTTCAGCGCGCCGGACTTGTACCCCGGCCAGTCCGAAAGGTGGACGAACTTGACACCGTTCACGCCGCACCACGCTTCGATCGGGCGCCACGAGTCCTCGTCCTCGGAGTTGTCGTCGATTGCGATGATCTCGTACGCCGGATAGTCGAGTCGCAGCAACGATGTCAGCGTTTCGATCACCATCTCCGGCGGTTCGTTGTGGGCCGGGACGTGCAGGCTGACGAACGGCGTGGCGTTCGGAACGGTCGTTGTCGGGGTCACGCGGCGACGCCAGTCCTCCGTGCCGAGCGAGTCGCAGAGTTCCCACAGGTATGCACAGGCAAGGAATGACGTAAACGCCTCGAGGAGCCAGAGCAGTACGCCGCCAACGGTGCTGATCGGACCGAGGTGACTGGCGAACGTCCACCACAGCAGGTATGCGAGGTAGGCGACGAACAAATAGACGCCGCAGGCCCAGGCGACGTGTGCGAGACCGCCCCAGCGTCGGGTCAGTGGCAGCCACACGAGGCACATGGCGACGAGCGAACCCACCGCGATGATGACCAGATGCGTGCCGACCCCGAAGACTCGAAGCAGCGCGACATCGACAATCGCGGTCACGGCCGTGGCGGCCATGGCGTACACGAATCGTCGGCCGGCGTGGAACCAACCGCGACCGCCGAAGCGTCGCCGA
>DASQPR010000250.1:0-2638 GCA_035643815.1 Micromonosporaceae bacterium
TCCTGCTGCGACGAAAACGACCTTGGGATGCCGCGATGTTCGCGGCGTCGCCGGCGCTACTGCTGACGGCCACGGTGAACTGGGACCTCTTGGCCGTGGCGTTCGCGGTCTTCGGTCTGCTTGCATGGTCGCGAAGACGGCCGACGCTGGCGGCCGCACTGATAGCCCTCGGTACGGCGGCGAAACTGTGGCCGGCGTTCCTGCTCATCGCGTTGCTGCTGCTGGGCTGGCGTGCTCGGCGACTCGGGGACGCCATCTATACCGCCGGCGTCGCGCTGCTCGTCTGGGTCGTCGTGAACCTGCCATTCATCCTGCTCTACCCGCATAACTGGAGCCAGTTCTTCCGGCTCAACGCCACGCGCGCAGTCGACTGGGGCACGTCCTGGTACATCGGCACGAACGTGCCGCACGTCTTTGGTACGGGCGTCGGCATTCCCGGGTTCCGTTGGATGAGCCAGCACATCAACGCCGTAGACATCGTCAGCTATCTGCTCTTCGGCCTGGCCGTGGTGGCGATCGGGATGTTGGTGCACTACGCACCGCGCCGCCCGCGCCTCGGCCAGATTGCGTTCCTGATCGTGGCGGCCTTCCTGATCTTCTCGAAGGTGTGGTCTCAGCAGTACGTCCTGTGGCTGCTGCCGCTGGCGGTGCTGGCCCGGCCGCGGTGGGGAGCTTTCGTCGCCTGGCAACTGGCCGAGGTCTGCTACTTCTTCGCGTTCAGCGGCGAGCTGATGCGAGCGTCTGGCAAGCCGATCTTTCCCGAGGGCGTATTCATCATCGCCGCATTGCTGCGAGTCATCACCGTGTGCGTGATGTGTGGCTTCATCGTGCGCGACGTCATGCGGCCCGAACTCGACGTCGTCCGGCAGACCTACGGCGACGATCCGGACGGCGGGGTGTTCAACGACGCCCCGGATCGAGAGCCGGCCGACGAGTTCGCGTTCTATCCGACGGCCTGATCCGTTCGACCGGCGGCGGTCGCGAGATCAGACGGCGGGTCCGTGCCCGGCCGAGCTGCTCGGCGGTCAGCCCAGATGCCCGGGCCGAGCCGCGCCGTCAGATCAGAAGCTGCGCGCCGGTCAGCCCGGATGTCCAGGCCGAGTCGCGCGCCGGTCCGGCACAGAAGCCGCGCGCCGGTGCAGCACAGAAGCCGCGCGGGTCAGCCCAGATATCCAGGCCGAGCCGTGAGCCCGTCAGCCCAGATGCTCGCGCAGCATGGCGATGTCCGCGCGTTGCCCGTCGACGCCACCCGGAGTCTCGACCACGACGGGTGCGTTCGCCGCCCGAACCACCGCGCTGATCAGCTTGGGATCGATTTTGCCGTGGCCGAAGTTGTCGTGCCGATCGCGGCCAGAGTCGAACGTGTCCTTCGAATCGTTCGCATGGACGAGGTCGATCCGGCCGGTGATCGCTTTGACCCGGTCAACGAGATCGACCAACTCTTCGCCGCCGGCGTGGGCATGACAGGTGTCGAGGCAGAATCCGGCTCCGAACTCGCCGACCTCGTCCCACAACCGGGCGATCTCGTCGAGGCGACGGGCGCACGCATTGTCGCCGCCGGCGGTGTTCTCGATCAGGATCGGCAGCGGGAAACCGCCGGACTCCGCCGCCGTGCTGAAGACCTTGCGCCAGTTGGCGAACCCGGCGGCCGGATCGTTGCCCTTGCCGACGAACCCGCCGTGCACGATCAGGCCCTTCGCGCCGAGGGCGGCCGCTCCTTCGGCATGTGACGCGAGCAGCTTCCGGCTCGGGATGCGGATGCGGTTGTTCAGCGTCGCGACATTGATCAGATACGGCGCGTGGACGTAGATGTCGACCTCGGCCGCCCGCAGCGTGTCGGCGTCTGGCCGCGGCACGGGATTGTCGTAGCCCTGCGGGTCGGTCAGGAAGAACTGGACGACGTCGGCATCACGGGCGGCCGCCTCGGCGATCGGGTCGGCCGAGTCGACGTGGGCACCTATACGCATACATCGACCGTACGCCCTAGGGGTGACACCGAACTTTGGGTGAGGAAGCCTCACTCGATGCGCACTGGTCAAGCCGGATTCGCCGCGGCGGCGGTCGCGCAGTGTAATGCCTCGATGCACAATCCGGTACGACCGCGTCACTCGTGTCGCGAACGATTCGTTGAGCCGGTGTAACGCCGGTGCCGCGAGCCGGCGATCGCGAGGAGGCCACCGCATGACGTTGTCGCTGCGACGCAGGTCGGCCCTCGTGCTGGCGGGTGTCGTCGCGACCGCGCCGTTGTGGCTCGCCGTGGCCGCACACGCGGCCGATCAGGTAGTGACATTTAATGGCACGCCGCATATCACCGACTCAACCGTTTCGTGTCCGTCGACGCCGGATCGGCGCACGCTGACGGTCAATCCCGGCGAGACGGTCGACTTCGTCAACCAGCTCGGCATCGACGCCACCCTGACATCGAGCGCCGGTCACCAGGATCTCGACGACGGAGAAATGGTCCCGGTCACGTTCGCCGCAGCGTCCGTACCCATCTCGATCGAGATGCTGCCGCACTGCACGCTGGACGTCGGCGTACACAACGCGCTGACCGTGACGGTCCTTGCGCCGGCTGCCGGCGCGTCGGCTTCAACGAGCGTGAGTGCGCCCGCCTCAGCCCCGCCGCCGGCGCCGTCGA
>DASQPR010000251.1:0-4189 GCA_035643815.1 Micromonosporaceae bacterium
GCTGGGCGATCGGCCGTGCGATAAGGCGAACCCCCCGCTTCACATCCTGGCGGCGGTGCTTGGTCCGAACCTGCCGGGCCGTGTCGCGATCGATCGGTCGTACGTCTATCGGGACAAGTTGGCCGTTGGCCCGCACCCGCACCTTACCCAGGGCGACCTCCGGACCGTCCGGTCCATCCAGACGCGCGGCCAGATCCCACGTACCGGCCGTCAAACTGACCGAATCGCCCCGGTCGGTCCGGATCTCTTGTTTGGCGGCCAGGCGCGAGCGGGCTCGCAGATGAACGCGGTCTCCGACGGCAACGAGTTGAGCGGGCTGGATGACCGGGGCATCACCCGGCCCGGCCCGGACCACAAGCGCCGCCTCGGTCGCGGCCGTGCCGGCCCCCGTCGCGACGGGCAGGAGGAGATCGATCCACCGGCCGCCGGACGAGATCGCCCGAATGTCCGGACCGGCGATGACGTCGCCGAGTTGGTGGGCTCGCCGATCGACGTCCAGCGTGAGGTTGTCAGCGGCGTCGACGAAGAACGGCACGACCGGGGTGGCCGGGTCACCTAGCAACGCCGGGAGACTCTGCGGCTCGACCTGCTGACGTCGCGTGGCGCCGAGACGTACGCGCTTGCCGAATCCGATGCCGTTCACTCGTACCCAGGCATCCCAGCGACCCTTCGCGAGCGGTCCACGAGTCTTCGTCCGGCGCGGATCGAGCTGTACGGTGCCGCGCATGACGACCTGACACGCGATGCCGTCGATGCCTTCGGCCGGACCGATTTCCTGGACCTCGGCGCTGAAGTCGGCCGGGCATGGCCACTCGACCGCGCTTTCCCGGTCCCGAAGCGCCATCTCCGTCCGGAAGCTCCCGAACTCGTCGGTCACGTCGAAGCGCTCGTGCTCTGGCAAGAGACCGTCATAGAACGACGGATGAAGGAAGTAGCGGTCGCCCTGGCGTAGCAAAAGCAACGGCCGCTTGTCCGAACCGTGTACGAGTTGTGTCGTCACCGAGCAGACGACGCGCCCATTGCGCCAGACGAGATCGTCCAGCTGGGTTCGGCCCGTCACGTCATAACAACGGCGGGCCAACTCCACCAACTCCGTACGCCGATCCTGGCGGAGCAGCGTCGACCTCAACCGCTGCACGGCGGCGAGGCCGTCGTGCACACCGTCGGTGACGAAATCGCCCGCGAGCTTCTCGATCTCGTCGATGAGGTTCGTGCGGTGCTCGTCGTCGTACTTCGGCATTGCCGGCTCGCTGATTCGGCCGAGCATCTCGACGCGGTAGAACCGGCGAATGAGCCGATCACGAAACTCGCCCGGCTCCGTGTTGGCGACGACCACATCGAGGACTTCGCGCAGGTTGGCGTAGTAGCCGGACGGGACGAGCTTCGCCGTGCCGGCGTTACCTCCGTCGTCACGCTTCGAGTAGAAGTAGCACGTGTAGCTCCCGAGGATCGATACCACGCGAGCCGGGAAGTACGACTGCACCATGTAGAGCTGATCCTCGAGACGTCGCTTGCCCTCGGCGTAGCGGATGTTGTGTTTGCGCAGGAACGCCGTGCGAAACATCTTGTGCGGCGTGAGGCTGTCGATCAGCGGAAAGTCGTAGACCGTGCACTTGTCGCGATCAGTGCGGAAGATCCCATGCGGGATGCCACGGAAGTTGCTCGCGACCTTTCCGATGACGATGTCGGAGCCGTTGCGCACGCCCATCTCGTAGAGTCGGCGCAGTGCGTCCGGAGCCAGATGATCGTCCTGATCGACGAACTGGACGTATTCCCCGGCCGCGGCGTCCACCCCTACGTTGCGCGGCTTGCCCGGCCAGCCGGAGTTCGGAATGTGGATCGCACGGATCTGATCATGGGCGTCGGCCAGCTGGTCGAGGTAGGCCGGCGTCTCGTCCGAGGAACCGTCGTCGACGAAGATCACCTCGTACTCGTCGGGCGGCAGCGTCTGGCGCAACAACGACTCGACACATGGCTCGATGTATCGGCCCGGGTTGTAGACCGGGATGACGACGCTCACCTTGACCGACATGTGCGGGATCCTAAGGCCGTTGTCCGTTCATGTGATCCGCGATCGCACCGTTGAGATCTTGAAACGTCGGTACGTCGCGGTCGAGCACTCGCGAGACAGCCGAGCCTATCGGACCTGGTTCCGACCGGGGAACGTACGGGCCGCGGCCGAGCGACGTCCACCACGGCGCGGACCGCCGAGACGGTAGCCGTCGCGCCCGCCGTTGATCACGCCATCGCCCAGTGCCGCCCGCTCCCGGCTCACGAGCGTCGCCACGCAGCCGGTCGGTCGCTGCGACGGCTCGGTGCCCCAAACCGCGTCCGCGATCCGGTCGGCGCTCGGTGAGCGTGCCCACGGTTCGCGGCACAACGGCCATTCCCTAGCGCACGAGCGTGATCGCGGTCGTGCCTCGGCGATCCGATCCGTACCGGCGCGACTTCGGCGGCCATTCGGCGGGTAATCGCCTCCCGATCCGGGCACGATGAGCGACAGGCGTGGCGCCCGCCATGCGCAAGGAGCAGTCACCCGCAACGCGTCGACAAGGACGCGGACCGGTAGCGAGGAGACAGTGGCATGCGGCTCAGCATCCGCAATCAGCTCGACGGAGTGATCCAAAGTGTTGCCCGGGGCGAGGTCATGGCAACTGTGCGGATCGCGCTGGCGGGCGGTCCAGAGATCACCGCCGCGATCACCCTCGAAGCAGTCGATGATCTGGGTCTGACCGACGGTCAGCGCGTACGCGTGCTGGTCAAGTCCACTGAGGTCGCCATCGCCACGGCGCCGCTGGAACACCTGAGCATCCGCAACCGGTTGCCGGGGATGATCGCGAACGTCGACCACGGCGCGGTGATGACGATCGTGAGGGTGACGATTGACGGCGGCCAGACCGTGACCGCGGCAATCACCAAGGATGGCGCCGAGGACCTCGATCTATCCGTGGGCGACGCGGTCACGGCGCTGATCAAGTCAACCGAGGTCAGTATCGCGGTCGACTGATCGGCGTATCGGACCCTTCGCGGCGCAACAGTCAATCGCGTGTCGTGCAGATGTCCAGCCCGTGTTGGTCGAGTTTCATCACATCGATGACCGTCCTTGACGGCCTCTGACCCGTCCAGAACAATTTGCCGGGAGTCTCCGCAACGCCACATCGGAGGATCCCATGGCAAAGCCCGGCCACATCGTTGTCCGCTATCGCGACGCCCATCGTGGGTCCAGCCGTCGCCGTCGCATTGGCCGGTTCGGCGCCATCGTCGGCTTCGGCGGCGCCGTGCTGCTCGCGGTGCCGATGTCGGCGGTCGCTGCCGGCTCACCTCCGACCGTCGCTCCGGGTGCGCCGGGCACCGCGTCCTTCTTCGACCTGGCCCGCAAGGACTGCGTCGGCACCGCCCGCAACACCACCTCGAAGGCGTGGTTCACCGTCGCCGATGGCGTGCTGTCCGATGTGTACGAGCCGACGATCGACAACACCAACGTCAAGTCGTTGCAGTATGTGGTGACCGACGGTTCGTCGTTCACCGATCTGCAGACGCGCGATCTCACGTACTCGGTGGCCACCGATCCAACCGGGATGAGCTGCACGATCACGGCGACTAGCGCCGCGCACGGCTATCAACTGGTCACGACCTATGTGGCGGACGCGGCTCGCGACGCGGTGCTCATGCACACGCGGCTGCAGGCGCGCGCCGGCACGAACACCAACATCAACAAGCTCCACGTGTACGCCTACCTGGACGCGCACGTCAACGGCAACGGCGGGGGCGGGACCGCCAACGGAGGTGCGGACACCGGTGTGGTCGACCCGTCCGGGGTCGGCGTGATCGGCGACTCGTCCACGGTGAGCCAGGCGACGAACCGCGACTACGCGGTTCCGACTTTCATGGCGTTGACGTCGCCGCAGCTCCAGACGGCCTCGGTTGGCTACGCCGGATCGACGTCGGACGGCCTGACCGCGCTCGACACCGACCGCGCGCTCGGCGCGACCTACCAGTCCGCGCCGGACGGGCACATCGTTCTGACCGAGCAACTGAAGACCAGCGGTAGCGGGCACGGTCCGGCGACGTTCGACCTGAGCCTGGGCTTCGGACGGACGCAGGCCCAGGCGGTCGCCGTAGCGAAGGCATCGACGGCGCGACCGTTCGTCGCGACCGCGGCGATTTACCTGGCCGGGTGGGCGGCGTA
>DASQPR010000252.1:0-4118 GCA_035643815.1 Micromonosporaceae bacterium
GAGGCAGCCAAGAGATTGCGCGGGCACGCGACCGGCCGAAGCGCCGCCCGCCATTGCGGAACCGGTCGCCTTGGGCGTGGCCGCGCCGGTGCTCGACTGGGTTGCGGCAGCTCGCAGGCACGTGCCGGTGCGTTCCGCGGACGCCTGACCAGTATGCGACGAGGAGCACGCCGTCGCCGCTGCGAGCACGGTGAGAAGCGTGGCGACGAGCAGGGCGGTGCGACGAGTCACTCCTCGACACCCGCGCGCTCGGCGAGTTCGTGGACGCGTGGGCCCTTCAGCAGCTTCACCGCCACCGCCGGGTCGGTCGGACCGGTGCCGTACGAAGGACACATCTTCGCCAGCGTGCACGCGCCGCACGCCGGCCTGCGCGCGTGGCAGACCCGCCGGCCGTGGAAGATCACTCGGTGCGACAGCATCGTCCAATCGCGCTTGTCGATCAGCGCACCAACGGCGTGCTCGATCTTGACCGGATCGGTCTGCGTCGTCCACGCCCATCGGCGAACCAACCGCTGGACATGCGTGTCGACGGTGATGCCGGGAATCCCGAATGCGTTCCCCAACACGACATTGGCGGTCTTGCGGCCGACGCCCGGCAGCGTGACCAGGTCGTCGAGGTTGGCCGGGACCTCGCCGTCGAACCGAGCCACAAGCGCCTCGCCGAGACCCATCAGCGCCTTGGCCTTGTTTCGGAAGAATCCGGTCGGCTTCAGCATCTCCTCGAGTTCGGCGCGATCGGCGCCCGCATACGCCGCCGCGTCCGGATAGCGCGCGAACACCTTCGGCGTCGTCTCGTTGATCTTTTTGTCCGTGCTTTGGGCGGAGAGGATCGTCGCGACGATCAGCTCGAGCGGCGTCGTGAAGTGGAGCTCGATGTGGGCGTCCGGATGGGTCAGCGCAAGCTCGCGGGCCATTTTCCGCGCGCGGCGCTTCCGGCTCAGAGCCGTTTCCGTGTCTGCGAAGCCCGAGGCCAGCACCGTCGTTGTCACGCTCGCGAGCCTACGTCGCGGGTACGACGTCAGCGTTGCCCGGTCCCGCGCTCGAGCGCGGACGGGAATGGCACCTGCGTGCGATCTCTAGTCGACTTCGTCCCGCCGGTCTGACCAGGACCGACCGCCGGCGAGCCAGTCGCGACCGCCCTCCCGGACCGCCGCGTGCACGGCGCGCGCGATCCGGGCACCCCAAGTCGACCGTGGCCCACCGAACGGCTCGGCCGGACCGTCCGGCGAGCACAGCACCGCGATGGCGTCGCTGGCGGTACCGGTCGCGTCGACGCCGATGTCCCAGAGCGCCTGCGCCTTCGCCTCGGTCACCGTCGCGGCGGCATTCACCAGCGCCGCATCACTGAGGCGGACCGGCACCCGTACCAGCGCATTGATCGTGCCCACCGCCTCACAGCGGAGATCGCCATCCGGAGCCGCCGCCCACGCCGGCGCGCCGAGGCCGACGGTCACCACGGCGTCGACGCCGTTGTCATGGATCCGTCGATGGCCGCGGACGTCCACGCCGGTCATGAGGCCGACGCCGTCACCACGTAAGCCCAGGTCAGCGGCGATCTGAGCCAGGTGCACGTCCGGGTCCGCGCGTCCATAATCCATGGGTACGGTGGCGTTGAGTGCCCACCCTCGCACGCCGATCCCGCCACCGAGTGGCCCCGAACAGATCACCAGCTCGGGTGCGGCGAGCCGCCAGATCAGAACGGGAATGGCCGCGCCGTCATCGATCCGGTCCACGATTGTCAGATCCACGACGGATATCGTGCCCGGTCCACAGCGTACGGTCCGTAGCAGGGCACGAGCCTCAGCTGTCGCCTGGTTATCCGGGTGGTCGCCCGGTTGTGAACGCCGTGTGCCTAGACTGACCTTGAGGTATTAGACGTCCAGTGGGCGAACGAGAGGGTGCGCGATGGAAGAAACGCTGGCCCGGAGCGGCATTTTCCAGGGCGTCGACCCCGACGCGGCGGATGCGCTCGCCAAGGACATGGAGATCATCGAAGTCCGCAAGGGCGACGTGGTCTTCAACGAGGGCGAGCCCGGCGACAGCCTCTACATCGTTCTCAGCGGGAAGATCAAGCTGGGGCGCCGGGCCGCCGACGGCCGGCAGAACCTCATCGCGCTGATGGGTCCGTCCGACATGCTCGGCGAATTGTCGCTGTTCGATCCCGGTCCGCGTACGGCCACCGCGACCGCCGTGACCGACACGCGCGTGGCGCGCCTTCGTAAGCAGGCCCTCCGGCCGTGGCTCAGCAACCGTCCGGAGATCGCCGAGCAACTGCTACGCGTGCTTGCGCGCCGGCTGCGACGCACAAACGACGCCCTAGCCGACCTGATCTTTACCGACGTACCCGGCCGCGTGGCGAAGAACCTGCTCCAGATGGCCGGCCGATTCGGCTCGCGCGACGGCGGCGTACTGCGTGTGACCCACGACCTGACTCAGGAAGAGCTGGCGCAGTTGGTCGGAGCATCGCGCGAGACCGTGAACAAGGCGCTGGCCGACTTCGCATCCCGTGGCTGGCTACGGCTGGACGGCAAAAGCGTCATCGTCCTCGATCCGGAACGCCTCGCCCGCCGCGCCCGCGTCTGACTCGGGGCCGAGCCGACTCGACCGCATAAGTCTCCGCAGTCTTCGCACCCGACCGACGTGCGACCTGGACGCGGTCGCCTGCGCACGCATCTCTCACCGAGCGTCCGGCTGGCTCGCCGCCGTCTCAGCGCACCTCAGCCCGGGCGTGTCCGCGCCGACTCGTCGTCGCGTCCGTCTCGCGCTCGCTCGTGTCCAGCCAATTCGGCGCGTCGCGCTCGCATACGCTGCTCACCGCGTGTCCCCGACTCGGCGTCGCGTCGGCACGAGGCCGGCCCGCGCTGACGCGGGTCGTCGGCTCGGGCTTGCTCTAAGGTTCCCCCAGACGAGCTGCGCGCCCAGCGGATCTAGGAATCGGTACCCGGCCATAGCCGGGTGAAGTCTCCTAGATCGCTTCGACGGTGGCCAGGTGCGGCGGAGCGACCGCCGATCGCCGCAAGTGATCATGGACGCACCGGCCCACCAGACACCAGAGCCAAGGGATCTAGGAACCGCGACCCGGCTATAGGCGGCCGAGACTTCCTAGATCGCGGAGACGCCCCAGCAGCGAAACCGCGGCAGCCGTCCCAGCGAAAACAAGCAGGCTTGACTGTTTGTTTTCGTGCCCGCACGCTGGAGCCGTGACGATGTCTGGGCTGACGACCAGGTCGCAGCAGGAGCGGAGCCGCCTGACGCAGCAGCGCCTGCTGGACGCCACCGTGACGTGTCTGATCCGGTACGGCTGGGCCGGTACGACAACGACGGGAGTAGCCGAGACGGCCGGCGTATCTCGAGGTGCCCAATTGCACCACTTCCCCACGAAGACCGCCCTGGTGCTTGCGGCCGTCGAATACCTGACCGACCGCCGGGCGACCGAGATCCGCAACGAAACGCGCACGCTGCCCGCGAGTGTCGACCAACGTGTCGAGACGGTCGTCGACTTGCTCGGCGCATCGTTCACCGGCTCGCTGTATCACGCGGCCCTCGAGGTCTGGGTCGCCGCGCGTACGGACGAGGCGTTGCGGTCGGCGCTCGTACCGCTCGAGGCAAAGATCGGCCGCGAGCTGTTCCGATTGACGGCCGCGCTGCTCGGGGCGGACGTGTCCCGACCCGATGTACGGGATGCGATCCAGGCAACGCTCGAATTGCTGCGCGGCCTCGGCGTGGCGAATCTCCTCGGCGCCGATGCGCATCGCAGCCAGGCCGTTCTACGCGGATGGAGCCGGCATCTGACCGAAGTGCTCGCCGCTCCCGAGGGCAGCGAACCATGACGACGCCCCACGTCATGCCGCAGTCGCCGCTGCGCATCGGCAACGCGTCCGGGTTCTACGGCGACCGATTCGATGCCGTAAGGGAGATGCTCGACGGCGGACCACTCGACGTCTTGACCGGTGACTATCTGGCCGAGCTCACGATGGGCATCCTGGCGCGCGACCGGTTGCGTGACTCGAGCACCGGCTACGCCAAGACGTTCCTTCGCCAACTCCAGACCTCGCTGGCCACCGCGATGGAGCAGGGCGTCACGATCGTCGCGAATGCCGGCGGCCTCAACCCGGCCG
>DASQPR010000253.1:0-6733 GCA_035643815.1 Micromonosporaceae bacterium
ATCGCCAGCCTCGATCATCACGAAATGGTGGGTCTCAATCCCGAGGTCGGCCACGAGCAGATGGCCGGGCTCAACTACGCGCACGGCATCGCACAGGCTCTGTGGCACGGGAAGCTCTTCCACCTCGACCTCAATGGTCAGCGTGGCATCAAATTCGACCAGGACCTTGTGTTCGGCCACGGTGACCTCATGAATGCGTTCGCGCTCGTCGACCTCCTCGAGTTCGGTGGTGTGGGTGGTGGCCCCACGTACGACGGGCCGCGGCATTTCGACTACAAGCCGTCCCGGACCGAAGACATGACGGGTGTCTGGGCGTCGGCGGCCGCGAACATGCGCACGTACCTGTTGCTCAAGGAGCGCGCGGCGGCGTTCCGCGCCGATCCTGAGGTCGCCGAGGCGATGGCGGCTAGCCGGATCGGCGAGCTGCGCGAGCCGACGCTGGGCCCCGGCGAGACATATAACGATCTGCTCGCCGACCGCAGTGCCTTCGAGGACTTCGACGCGGATGAGGTCGGTGTGGCCGGGTATGGCTTCGTACGGCTGAACCAGCTCGCGCTCGAACACCTACTGCACGCACGATGAGCGCCGGGCCGGGCCGGCGTGTGCTGGTCGCCGGCGTGGACTCCTCGACGCAGGCATGCAAGGTGGTGATCCGCGATGCCCAGAGCGGTGAGCTGATCCGGGCGGGCCGCGCGTCGCATCCCGACGGGACCGAGGTCGATCCGGCCGCATGGTCCCGAGCGCTGGACACGGCCGTGGAGAGCGCGGGCGGGTTGGCCGATGTTGCCGCGCTTTCCGTTGCCGCACAACAGCATGGAATGGTCTGCCTGGACGACGACGGCGCCGTAGTCCGGCCGGCGCTGTTGTGGAACGACACGCGTTCGGCCGCGGAAGCCGCGGCGCTGGTCGACGAATTGGGCGACGGCCAAGCCGATCGCGGCGCGCAAGCATGGGCGGACGCGGTCGGGAGCGTGCCCGTCGCATCGTTCACCGTCACGAAGCTGCGCTGGCTCGCCTCGCATGAGCCAGCATCGATGGACCGGACCGCGGCGGTCTGCTTGCCCCACGATTGGTTGACCTGGCAGCTTGGTGGCACCGCGGACATTGCAGCGCTACGCAGCGATCGGGGCGATGCCAGTGGCACCGGCTATTGGTCACCGGCGACCGGCGCCTACCGACTCGACCTGCTCGAGCGCGCGTGCGGCAAGCGCCTCGCCGTGCCGGCCGTGCTCGGGCCGGCCGATCGGGCCGGCACGTCGGCCACGCCCGAAAATCTGACGGCGCGGCAGAGTCAGGCGGCGCATGGCATCTCGCCGGTTGCATCGCCGGCCGTGCCGTCCGGCATAGCGCTCGGTGCTGGCACCGGGGACAACGCCGCGGCGGCCCTCGGCGTCGGCGCCGGGCCGGGTGACGTCGTCGTCTCGATCGGCACGTCTGGCACCGTTTTCGGCGTCGCCCGGAAGCCAACCGCCGATCCGACCGGCATCATCGCGGGGTTCGCCGATGCCACTGGACTGTTCCTCCCGTTGGTCTGCACGCTGAACGCGGCCCGCGTGCTGTCGGCGGCCGCGACGATGCTCGGCGTGCCGGCCGAGGCGTTGACCGCACTGGCGCTGTCGGCCGAGCCGGGGGCCGGCGGGGTGGCCATGGTGCCGTACCTCGATGGTGAGCGCACGCCGAATCGGCCCGACGCAACCGGTTCGCTGCACGGCCTGACGGTTGCGAACGCTACGCCGGCCAATGTGGCCCGGGCCGCCGTCGAGGGCATGCTATGTGGGCTCGCGGATGGTCTGGATGCCTTGCGGGACGCGGGAATCGCCGTACGCCGCGTGCTGCTGATCGGCGGTGGTGCTCGATCCGAGGCGGTACGTGCGATCGCGCCGACCATCTTCGGTGTGCCGGTGGCCGTACCCGAACCGGGCGAGTACGTTGCCGACGGGGCCGCCCGTCAGGCGGCCTGGATGCTCTCCGGTGATGTCGAGCCACCGCCGTGGACTCCGGCCGGCCTGGTCACCTACGACGCCGATCCCCGACCGGACATTCGGATGCGCTACGCCGCCGTACGTGACCTAGCGGGCTGACAGCGTCACCGCGATCGCCGTTGCCTAGCAAGGGCCGGACGCCGGTGCCGCCAACCGGATGAGGACCCGCGCGCCGCGATGTCGCCGCATCGGCCGTTGCCAGATCGTCCCACCGTCGGTCATCACCAGCCTGGCCGCGGCCGTGAGCCCGAGCGCTCGCGAATCCGTCGTTTCCCGCCCGACCAAGGTCCAGCGCCCGGTCGAGGGTTGCCATGCGTGGGCGCGCATTCGCCGGGCGATCACCCGGCCGTGGTCGACGACCTCGATCCGTACGCTTCCGGCCGCCGGCACGATGCGTACGCGGACCGGCGGAGCCCCGTAAGTCACTGCGTCGCCGATCAGTGTCGCGAGGACATGTTCCAGGTGTCGACGATCCATCAGTGCGGGCGCGGGCGGCCCGGAGACGCCCACGCCGGCCGTGGCGGGCAACGCCGCCACAACGGCGTCCACGGAGCCGCGTACCGCGACCGCGTCGAACGGAACCACGTTGCCGGCAAGCACGTCCATCACGACGACGACGTGACCAAAACGGGTCGCGAGAGTGCGGGCACCGGTGTCGATGTGCCGGGCCAATTCTCGCCGTACGTCGTCGGGCAGAGCCGTCCAATCCTGTGCGAGCAGGTCGGCGAGGCTGGTGACGGTCGAGAGCGGCTGGGAGAGGTCATGTCCGACCGCCAAGGCGAGTTCGGCGGCGCCGCGACCGGCTCGCAGCCGAACCTGGCGCGGCGAGTAGCGCACTCGGCCAGGGGCGCGGGTGCGTCGCGGCAGGAACCGCCGGCTCGGCATCATCTGTGGCCCCATAGCGTCGCGTTTATGGCAAATGGCACTATTAACTGAGCGTACGCACGAGTCGGGAGGGTCACTCGATGTCGGTCGAAGAACAATCCAATCGCCGGCCCGAACCACCGGGGATGGTCCTCGTGCTCGACGACGACGACTTGATGCGCGAGGCGATGCGTCGGATCCTCGAGGCCCGCGGCCACACCGTCGCGACGGCACAGACGGCCGCCGAGGCCATCGAGTTCTGCGAGGCGAGCAATGCGGCCGGCGTGGACGGCTGGATATCGCTGGTGATCGCGGATGTCCGCGCGGCCGGGGCCGACTTCGGCACGCGGGTCGCCAGTGCCCGGCCCGGACTCTCCGTGGTGTACGTCAGTGGGGTTAGCCGGCCGGTGGCCGAACGCCGCGGCCTGATCACGGCCGGAGACATGTTCGTCGCGAAGCCGATCAGTGCCGCGGCCCTCGACATCGCGGTCCGCACAGCACTCAGCCGATAACAACCTTCCGCGTCGCCACGCTCATCCGGCCGGCGCGTGCTCGCCACGCGCTGATCCGGCCGGCGGGCGGTCCGCTAAGCGTCTCTCCGGCCGAGGCGCCCTTATCCGGCCGACGCTTGCTCCGCCACGCGCAAGGGGCCGACTCGTGTGCTCAGGACGACCGCCAGCGGCCATAGCGCTTCCGCGGCGGCACTGGCGCGCTCCGAGACGCCCACCATTTCATGCGGCAACAAGCTCAGGCCGAACCAACTATTGATCACGAGGAGCATCACGGTTGCCGCAATGGCGACCGGTAGACGGAATGCCCACGGCGTGGCGTCGGCCACCGCACTGCGGCGGGCCGCGGCCAACGGCCAGAGTGCCATGGCCATAAAGCCAACGAGAGCCACCAGCCCGTGGGCCTGAGACGTGCCGCTTGGCGGCAAGGGCAAGGCGCTCACCATGATCGTTGCGGCGCCACCGATGAAGAGGATCACCCGGCCCAGCGGTGCGGCCGCTCGCAATCCGGAAGCAGTGAAGAGATAGCAAACCCCGAGCCCGACGAACGCCGTCGTCATGAACCACCGCTCCGGTGCGCCGACTCTCGCGAGCGCGCTGATGGTGTCGCGTGTCCATAGGTAGTTCGTCGGCTGGAATGTCTCGGCCACGGACCAACCGCCGATCAGGAGAACGGGAGCGACCGCCGCGGCGCACACGACCCACCACGGTGCACGTAGGTCTGCCGTACGTTGGATCGGCACCGGTCGGGTGTCGGTCACCTGCATGGAAACCCGCCTTCACGTTCCTGGATTCCGCGTCGGGAATCTGGTCATGAGATCCAGGCGCCTATGCCTTTGAGCCATAAAGCCTTAGAGCACTGCATACGCGACGACGGCGCCGATGACGGCGTCCGAAGCGCCGATGTGTAGCCGCAGCCACGAGGCGCACTTCGCCGCGACGTCGTGTCGCGATATCCCGCCGGGTCGGCGACCGGATCGGCCACGGCTGCCGACACCGCGTTGACCGTGGTGCCATCGCCGCAACCGGAGTCGAGGTGCACGGTTCGGCTAGAAAGTGGGATCTCGCGAGGCATGATCGAACGTCTGGCCTCACCTCCGGCCGACGGCGTCAACGCAGGTCAGGACACTTCCCACCGATCTACGGTACGGCGAGGGCCGGGAGTCGCGCGGGTGTTCGCGGCATCGTTCGTCGACCACGTGGCTCGGTCGTGCCCCGACCGGCGGCGTTCGTGATGATCGAGTGCCGGGTCCGTATAACCGGACAACCATTGCCATTCGTCTTAGGTACGGCGATCCGCTCCACGAAAGGGCCCGCGACGCGAAATTCGCGTCGCGGGCCCGATACCGCTGTCGTGTGTCGTTATTCGCCGAGGCTCATGTGTTCGGCACCCAGGTACGTCTGAGCCGCCCACGAGACCGGATCGCTCGCGAAGTCACGCTGCACGGCCCGGTTGTGTAGCGCATTGTCCAGCGATGCCATGATCATGGACTGGTCGAGCACCAGGATCCGGTGGCCGACCGATCCGGTCGTCGGGTTCACCGCGTCGAAGAACCCGTCAGCTCCGTACACGCCGGGGAACTGCGTGCGCAGCTTCTGGATGTTCGCGTACGCCTGCTGCGGCGCCACGTCCAGCGCCAGGAACGACGCATGCGGCGTCACGGTGTCTTCGCTGGCACAGCTGTTGCACTGTGACAACGCCTCGTTCGGGTCGGCTGTGGTTGCTCCGGCACCGTGGTAGGGGAATTGTTGCCCCTCGACACCAAAGCCGCCGTAGTTGCCCGAGTCATCCGCGGTTGACGACGGCGACATGCCCCAGACCGAGTAGCCCAGTTGCTGCGTGGCGTACTTGATCTGGACCTGCGCCGTACGCGAATCCGCCAGGCCGAAGCTCGTCTGGCCCCAGCTCGTCTCCGGAACGACCTCGTTGGCCATCAGGCCTTCGAACATGCCGCCCGCGTACGTCGGGATGAAGGTCAGGTCCGAATTCGGGTACGTGTAGTGGCCCTCCCACACCGGGAACTGCTGGTGCGAGACGGGATCGGTGATGGTGGCCCACTGCCCGCCCATCGGCCACTGCCCCTGCCACGAGAAGTCCGGGTCGGTCGTGGCACAGTCGGCGAACGGCGCCGGCGGCGGCAACTCGCGCCAACTCCGCCACCACACGTTGCCGGGCATCTGGTGCAGGCCCATGCCGATGTAGGCCGAGATACGCGGATCGCTGTAGAGCGCGCCGTTGTGGTAGTAGTGCGTCCAGTTGTCGCCGACGTCTGGAGGAGAGCCGACGTAGTAGCCGCCGAACATCTGCCCGGTCGGCTGGTTGCCGGGAATCGCGGGATTGACATTGCAGTGTGTCTCGGCGCGATTGTCGTAGAAGATGCCGAAATTCATCTGGTTCAGCAACGCGTTCGCTTGCCTCGCCAACTCCGGCATCGCTTGACGTACGACGATCAGACCCGAGGCGTACCAACCGTTGTCGACGTTGGACAGGAACGAGCAGTTGTCGAACGTGTTGCCGACGCTCGGGCAGTCGCCCTGCCCGGGGTTCAGCAGCACCTTGCCGTTCGACGTGTCATACCACTGGTAGAGGAAACCGTTCGACCGATCGAGGTGAGCGACTTCGGTGAGTGTCGCCGAAATCAGCGACCGTGCCGTTGACCGCGACACCAGCCCGAGGTCTTCGGCCGAAACGACCGACCACAGATAGACACCGATGTTCGACGCACCGGTGTATCGGCCGGTCGACGTCGGTGTGGCCGAGCCGCCCGCGTACGTGACGTTGTCCATCGGCAGATGTGTCGCCGGGTCGACGTCGTCGGCGAAGAACTTCCACGTATCCCGCGCAATGCCCATCAGGTTGGCCCGCTGTGCACTGGTCAATCCGGTGTACGCCTTCACCGACTGTGATCCGGTCGCCGTCGCGGCGGCCGAAGCGGGCTGGGCCGCACTGGGTTGGGCCACCCCGAACACCGCTAACACGAGTACGCCAGCGAACGCGCACACCCTGCGTGCGGTCGTCGACGGCCTTCTTGCCATCTTCATAAACCCTCCTTCGTGTCCTTTGTTGTTGACGACGAAGCTCCTTTCCGGCCGCGATAGCGACCGACCCCCGCGACCCTGGGCGGCATCGGTTGACACCGCTCGAAACGCAGCCGTTAGGCCACTGTCGTAACTGCCGATGCACCTACCGCGCCGGTGGGTGGTTCCGTGACGAACGGTGTCGCCACGGCATCGAGCAGCCGCTTGGTGTAGTCGTCCTCGGGATGTTGGAGGACGTGCTTCGTCTCGCCGCGCTCGACAACTCGACCGCGGTTGAGCACGAGGATGTGATCGGTCACCACGCGTGCGCTCAACAGGTCGTGCGTGATGTAGAGCAGG
>DASQPR010000254.1:0-3980 GCA_035643815.1 Micromonosporaceae bacterium
GCATCGGCGTACCCGTCCTGATGGAGAATGATGGAAACGCCGCCGCCGTTGCCGAGAGCAGGTTCGGGGCGGCGTACGGCAGCCGGGTGTCGTTGACGCTCACGGTCGGCACCGGCCTCGGGGGTGGTGTCATCGTGGAAAACCGGATCCTTGCTGGTGGACGGGGGCTCGCCGGCGAGCTCGGGCACCTGTGTTTCGATCCGGATGGCCCGCTGTGTGCTTGCGGCGCGTCCGGTTGCCTCGAGGCGTACGCCTGCGGCCCGTCGATCCTCCGCCGAGCCATCGAGGCCGGCGTCAACGCCCGTACGGCAGCGGACGTGGTGTCGGCGGCGCGGTCGGGCGACGTCGCCGCCGGAGCCGTGATCGCGTCGGCCGGCCGGGCGCTTGGCCATGGCATCGTACAAATGTGTGCCGTGGTCGATCCGGAGGTCGTGGTGGTCGGTGGCGGCGTCGCCGCCGGCGCTGGTGAGTTGCTGTTGGCTCCCATCCGGCACACGGTTGCCGAGCACCTTCCGCTCCGCGCCATCACGTCACCGCCGCACATCGAGGCGGCCGCCTCCGGCCGGGACGCAAGCGCGATCGGCGCGGCCAGCCTTGCACATGACGCGGCCGGTCGTGCTCATGGCGCGGCCAACGAAAGGAGCCATCGGTGACCGATCGGGTGCGCGTCGGCGTGATTGGATGCGGTCGGATCGCCCAAGTCGCACACCTGCCGGCAATCGTCAAGGCCGACGGCGTGGAACTCGTCGGTGTGAGCGATCCGAGCCGGATGCTGGTCGAATCGGTCGCTCGCCAATACGGCGTGACCGCCTACAGCGAAACCGACGCGCTCCTCGACGAGGACATCGACGCCGTCGTCATCGCCGTACCCGACCGCCTGCACCTGCCGCTCGGGTTGCTTGCACTGCAAGCCGGCAAACACGTCCTGCTCGAGAAGCCGGCGGCATCGGACAGCGATCAGGCGGAGCAGCTCACGCGAGCGGCCGCGGCGGCCGATCGCAAGCTGCAGATCGGCGCGATGCGACGCCATGATCCCGGGATGCGCTATGCGGCCACCGCGATTGGTCAACTCGGCCAGCTGATGACGGTTTCGCTGTGGTACCGGATCCAAGGAAAACTGCGTGCGCCGACCGAGGCGGCGTTGTTCCCGCCGACCGCGGTCGACGACGACGTACGGCGCGGCGAGGCGTCGCACAAGGCCGACCGGCGTCGGTATCTGCTGGCAACGCACGGAGCCCATGTCTTCGACACCATGCGGATGCTCGTCGGTGAACCATCGATCGTGCACGCCCACGTGGCCCAGGTTGGTAGCGACTTCAGTTGGCACGGCAACGCCCGAATCGGCGGCGGCGCCCTGTGCGGCTTCGAATTGTCGGCCAACGTGCACTCCGAATATGCCGAGGGGATCGAGGTGTACGGCGAACGGGGCCACGTGCGGGTTCGCTCGTACTTCCCGTTCTACCGGCGAACGAGCGAGGTGCGGTATTTCGACGAAGAGTCGGGCGAGGCCCGCGAACCCGAGTTCGGCGCGACCGATCCGTACCAACGACAGGTCGAAGCGTTCGCCCGGGCGATTGTGGACGGCACGCCGACCACACCCTCGGGTGAGGATGGCGTCGCGGCACTGCGGATCATCGAGGCTGTGGCCACGAGTGCTGCCCGCAACGGGCAGGGCGTGCCGCTGTGACCGAACCGCGGCTCGGCATCTTCGCCCGAATCTTCCGTCGCGACAGCGCCGAGGAAGTCGCCGCTGCCGTCGCCGCCGCCGGCTTCGACCTCGTCCAGTTGAACCTCAACAGCTTCGGGCTGGCGACGATCCCGGATGTTGACCGAGTGGACTTCGCCGCCATCCGTCGGGCCTTCGACCGCCACGGTGTCACGATCTGGGGGCTGTCGGCGACGTACAACATGATCGACCCCGATCGGACCAAGCGTGCGGCGTTGACCCACGCGGCGGCCGCATTGATCGCACACGCACCCGAACTCGGCGCGACTGCGGTGACGTTGTGCACCGGGACCCGCGATCCGGACGACATCTGGCGCGCGCACCCCGATAACGACGATTCGTCCGCGTGGGCGGACATGCGAGCGACGTTCGATCGCCTGCTGCCGGCTGCGGCCACCGCCGGCGTCCGGCTCGGCATCGAGCCGGAGATCGCCAATGTCGTCAAGGACGCCCCGACCGCCTACCGTCTGCTCGCCGAACTCGGCGCCGATGCGGCACACGTCGGCATCGTGCTGGATCCGGCTAACCTCCTCACTACGGCGACCATCCATCGCCAAGGCGACATCCTCAACGAAGCCTTCGACCTCCTCGGCGAGTACGTCATCTGCCTGCACGCCAAGGATGTCGTCGACGCGGGATACGCTGCGGCCGGTTCCGGCCGTCTCGATTACCCACTCGTCTTCCGGCTGGCGCGGCACCTGCCGCGTGCCGTGCCCACGATCATCCAAGACGCGAGCGAGGACGACGCGCCACGCGTCGCGGCATTTCTGCGCGAACGGGCGAATCCTTGATGGACAGCGACGAGTTTGCGAAACACGCGCACTACCGTTGGGTCAGAGCCACAGCCGATAGTGGTCGACCCACCGTCGTATTCCTTCACGGCCTCTTCGCCCATTTAGCCAAGGACGCTCATCATGAATTGGCTCGACGACGCCGATCATCACGCCTGGCTCGCCAGCGAATCGACTCGCCTGCTCGATTTCCACGCCGCCGCTAGCGATCCGCAGGGTGGTTTCGGATGGCTCGACACGGACGGCGCCATCATGGCCGGGCGACCAGCCGAGCTGTGGATCACGACACGAATGGTTCACTCATACTCGCTCGGCGTCCTTCTTGGGCGACCCGGAAGTGGGGCGCTTGTTCACCACGGGCTCGGGGCACTGCGTGGCATGTTCCATGACGACGAGTACGGCGGCTGGTTCTGGCGTGCATATCCCGATCGGCCCGCCGACGATTGCAAACAAGCGTATGGTCACGCGTTCGTACTCCTCGCCGCATCGAGCGCGAAGCAGGCCGGGTTCGCCGTCGACGATCTGCTGTCCGAGGCGCTTGACGTGATCACCTCGAAACTGGCCGATCCCGGCACGTCTCTGTTCGTCGAAGGGTATGACCGGAGGTTCGAGGTCGACGAGAAGTACCGGGGTCAAAACGCGAATATGCACCTGGTCGAAGCGTTCATGGCCGCGGCCGAGGCGACCCGCGATCCCACGCTGCTGGAACCGGCCGTGGGAATCGCGGAACGCATCATCGACACGTTCGCACGTAACGTCGAGTGGCGTGTGCCCGAGCACTTCACGACCGACTGGCGGCCGGATCCGGCGTTCAACCACGACCGACCGCGCGACCTGCTCCGGCCGTACGGCGCGACGCCAGGACACTGGCTGGAGTGGGCGCGACTTCTTCTCCAACTCCAGGCCCTCGTCGGCCGGCCGTCCCGGACTGCCTGGATGAGTGACGCAGCGCAAGAACTGTTTGACGCAGCCACGACCCAGGGATGGGACACGCGACGAACTGGCCTCATCTACACCGTCGACTGGGACGGCTCCCCATGCGTATCGGACCGGTTCCACTGGGGCGCGGCTGAGGCCATCGGAGCCGCCGCGTACCTGTTCCGCACGACGCACGACGAGCGCTACGCGGACTGGTATCGCGTCTTCTGGAAGCACACTGCCGAATACCTCATCGATCGCGCCCGCGGCGGTTGGCACCATGAGCTCGACCCGACGAACGAGCCCTCCGAGCGCACCTGGATCGGCAAGCCCGATCTCTACCACGCCTTACAGGCAACCCTGTTCGCCCGCGTACCGGTCACGGCGGGACTGGCCGAGGCGCTCGCGACCGGCCAGATCAGCGCAACGCCCGGGTGACCTGAGTGGTGCGCCGGGCGGCCGGCAACCCGCCGCCCGGAGCATCGCCGAGCGGCTGATTCAGGTCGCATACTCGAGCGATCCATTACGCCGACCGCGGTAGACGA
>DASQPR010000255.1:0-9534 GCA_035643815.1 Micromonosporaceae bacterium
GCTCGTACATCTCGGAGCCGCGACGACGGCCAGCGGCAAAGGCGAGGAGATGACCTACTCCCTTCCCCTTTTCAACATATAGCGCACCGGGGGCCTTGCGGCAAGACCCGGGTCGTGCTGCAGAATCTCCAGCCGAAGCCAGAACCTGTGTGAATCAGGGATTCCCGACGTACGTGCGCATTGTCGACGCGTGGGGTTTTACGGGACCCGAAATACAACATTCTGGACTGGGGGGTTCATGATCGACGTGATCGTTGCCGGCGGTGGACCGACCGGCTTGATGCTGGCCAGCGAGTTGCGGTTGCACGGCGTGCACGTGCTCGTGCTGGAGAAGGAGGCGGAACCAACCACGATTGTCCGCGCGCTCGGCCTATTCGCGCGCAGCATCGAGGTGATGGACCAGCGCGGTCTGCTGGAGCGGTTCCTCGCACTCGGCCAGCAGTACCCGCTCAGTGGTTCCTTCGCCGGCATCAACAAGCCGCAGCCGGAGCGGCTGGACACCGCACATCCGTACATCCTGGGCATCCCGCAGCCCGTCACCGACCGCCTGCTAACCGAGCGCGCCACCGAGCTCGGTGCCGAGATCCGGCGCCGCTGCGAGCTGGTCGGGCTGAGCCAGAACGACAACGGGGTGACCGCCGAGCTGGCCGACGGCACGCGGCTGCACTCGCGCTACCTCGTCGGCTGCGACGGCGGTCGCAGCACGGTGCGCAAACTGGCCGGCGTCGGCTTCCCCGGCGAACCCGCCAAGGTCGAGTGGCTGCTGGGCGAGATCGAGGTATCCGCGCCGGCCGAGGAGGTCGCCGCGGTGATGGCCGAAGTCCGCAAGACCGATCTGGGGTTTGGCGTCGGTCCAGTCGGGGCCGGGGTGTACCGCGCCGTCGTGCGCGCCGAGGGGGTAGCCGAGGACCGAATGGTCCCGCCGACCCTGAACGAGCTGAAGCAGCGGCTGCGTGCGATCGCCGGCACCGACTTCGGCGTGCACTCACCGCGCTGGCTCTCCCGATTCGGCAACGCCACCCGGCTGGCCGAGCGCTACCGGGTCGGCCGCGTGCTGCTGGCCGGCGACGCGGCGCACGTCCACCCGCCGATCGGTGGGCAGGGGCTCAACCTCGGCATCCAGGATGCGTTCAACCTCGGCTGGAAGCTGGCCGCCGCGGTCAATGGCTGGGCCCCGGCGGGGCTGCTGGACAGCTACCACACCGAACGGCGCCCGGTGGCGGCCGACGTGCTGGACAACGTTCGTGCGCAGGCCGAGCTGATATCCCTCGAACCGGGTTCCCAGGCGGTGCGCCGGCTGCTGTCGGAACTGATGGACTTCGAGGACGTGCGCCGGTACCTGGTCGAAAAGACCACGGCGATCGGCGTTCGCTACGACTTCGGCGACGGGCATGAACTGGTCGGCCGGCGGATGCGGGACGTAGGTCTGAAGCGGGGCCGCCTTTACGAGCTGATGCACGGCGGCCGCGGGCTACTGCTCGACCAGACCGGCCGGCTCTCGGTGGCGGGCTGGGCGGGCCGGGTCGACCACGTCGTCGACGTCAGCGAGGAGCTTGACCTGCCAGCCGTACTGCTGCGGCCGGATGGCCATGTGGCGTGGGTCGGTGAAGACCAGCAGGATCTCCTCCGCCAGCTACCCACGTGGTTCGGCGCTGCCGTCGCCTGAACGCGCAGTCGTGGCCCGAAAGGCCTCGAGGCGGTGGGGGGCACCCGTGCGGTGCCGCCTCTCCCCCACCGTTCGCCCATGATCCTGTCTAGACAACGCTGCGCAATCGTCCTATCGCTGCTGCAGCGCGCGGCGGTAGATGCCGTCCGTGCCGACTGCATCAACCGCGGCGACGATGCGTTGGGCCGCGTCTACTCGCCCGTTCCGTTCGTGCCGCCGCGCGACAACGGTCGATCTCGCCGGGGGTGGCGATCCGCTCGACGCCGGCATGAGAAACTAGAACGGCTCGCCGACGACCTGATCGAGTTCGTCCGGACACTTCGGAGAGATATCTCGACGTCGTGACCTGCAAGCCCGGAGATTTCTACCGCACGTGGCCAACCTGTCATCGCGCAGCCGGCCACCGCGACGCATGATGGGAAACCGTGGAGTATCGACCGGACACATCTAAGGTCGGCCCGGACAGCGAACGTCCAGACTATGGACGCCCGGACCACGATGGCGTCGACAACGACGGACCGGACTCCGACGGCGCGGACACGGTACGCATTCCCGCCGGTGTTCTGGTCTGGATCGTCGCCGTGCTGGCCGTGCTGGTCGCCGTCGGGTGGACCGTGAAGATCAGGGGCACCGGGTCGGACGATACGGCCGGGATCACCGCGGTGCCGCAGGCAATCGCGCCGGCCGCCGGCGACGACTCCCCCACACTGCCAAGCGCGTCGGCCGGGCCGAGCGCCGGGGCGACGAATGGACTTCCGACGCCGACCGCGACGGACAGCCGACCGGGTACGCCGGCTCCGGCGCACATGGTGGTGGCCGTTTCGGTGGCCTGGGTCAACGATGTCGCCACCCGCACCGGCATCCCGGCGCGGGCGTTGACCGCGTACGCAGATGCCCAGTTGGCGACGAACACCGCCGAGGCTACGTGTCACCTGTCGTGGGTGATGCTGGCCGGCATCGGCTCGGTCGAGTCGGGGCACGGCAGCCACGGTGGCGCGGTGTTACGTCCGGACGGCACGAGCAGCACGCTGATACTCGGTCCGCCGCTGGATGGCACGCACGGCAACATCGCGGTCCATGCCACGCCGGCGGGCGTACGACTCGACGGTGACCCGCGCTGGGATCACGCCGTCGGCCCCATGCAGTTCCTGCCGTCGACCTGGACACACTGGGGTGTGTCGGCGACCGGTGGCGTGCCGGATCCCAACGACATCGACGATGCCGCGCTCACGGCGGCGCGCTACCTGTGCGGCGATCATCGCGACCTGTCGACCGTCGATGGGTGGCGGGCCGCGCTGGCCGCCTACAACGCACCGGATGCGTACGCGGTCAAGGTCACCAATACCGCGGAGACGTACGCGCGGGCCAGCCTGGACTAACGCGCGGTGATCGCGCCGGCGCGCTCGCCTGGGTTGCCGATGCCCGAGGTCAGCCGGCCGTGTTCTGATGGACCGGTGAAGGTCGATCTGGTCGAGGCTGGCCGCGACGCGTACCGGCAGCAGGACTGGCCGGGCTGCTTCGCGGCCTTCGCCGACGCCGATCGGCTCGCCCCGCTCGTGCCGGCAGATCTTCAACTCCTCGCCGTCAGTGGTTTCCTGACCGGACACGACGAGTCGGCGTACGACGCCCTGGCGCGGGCCTACAACGCCCACGTCGCGGCCGGCGATCCACGGTCGGCGGCACGATCCGCGTTCTATCTGGCGTTCCTCCTGCAGGACACCGGCGAGCCCGCGCGGGCCGGTGGCTGGGTTGCCCGCGCCCGCGCGCTTGTCGACCAGCACGAACTCGGCGGCGCCGAGGCGGGGCTGCTGGAGGCTCTGCGTGCGCACGATCTGCTCGAATCCGGCGCCGTCGTGGATGCGCTGGCCCTCGCGGAGCGAAGCGTGGCGGCCGGCCGCGCGTACGGCGACCCGGACTTGGTCGCGCTCTCCCTGCTGACAGTCGGGCACGCCCACGTGTCACGCGGCGACGTCGCCCGCGCCGTCGCCTGCCTCGATGAGGTCATGCTCGCCGTCTCGGGCGACGAGCTGATCCCGCCGGTAGCCGGGCTGGCCTACTGCGGCGTCATCGCTGCGTGCATGCGCCTGCACGATCTTCGCCGGGCTCGCGAATGGACGGCGGCGCTTACCGGCTGGTGCGACGCGCAGCCCGGTCTCGTACCGTACCGCGGGATCTGCCTCGTCCATCGCGCCGAGCTGATGACTCTGTCGGGCAACTGGTCCGACGCGCTGGCCGAAGCCACCCGCGCGAGCGAGTTCCTGCGCGCGTCGGCCGCCGCCGAGGCGTTCTACCGGCTCGGCGAGCTGCATCGGTTACGCGGCGACTTCGTCGCGGCGGAGACTGCCTATCGCCGAGCGAACACCGGCGGTCGGCTGCCCGAGCCCGGCCTGCTTCGGTTGCGACTGGCCCAGGGCCGCGCGGATGTGGCGGCGGCGACGGCACGTCACCTGCTGTCGCAGGTCGGCGAGGGCATGGTCCGTCTCGAAGTGCTCGCCGCCTGCATCGACGCGGCAACGCAGACGAACGATCTGGACCTCGCCCGGTCCGCCGTCGACGAGTTGGAGCGGCTCGCCGCGGAGTCCGACGAGCCGCTACTCGCGGCGTTTGCGAGCCGGGCGACAGGTCAGGTGCTGCTGGCCGAGGGCCGGCCGGCGGACGCACTGCTCTTGCTACGCCGCGGATGGCGGGCGTTTCAAGAGCTCGACCTGCCGTACGAGGGCGCTCAGCTGCGGGCGCTGATCGGCGAGTGTTGCCGGGCGCTGGGCGAGGAAGACTCGGCCCAGATGGAGTTCGATGCGGCGCGGTGGTGGTTCGACCAGCTCGGCGCGATCCCGGACCGGGACCGGGTGGCGGCCCTGGCCGTCGCCACCACTCGACCCGCCGATGGTGGACTGACCGCCCGTGAGTTGCAGGTGCTGCGCCTGGTGGCCGCCGGGCGGACGAACCGGGCCGTCGCCGACGAGCTGTTCCTCAGCGAGAAAACGGTCGCACGTCACGTCAGCAACATCTTCACCAAGCTCGCCGTGGGGTCCCGCAGCGCGGCGACGGCGTACGCCTACGAGCACGGCCTGCTCTAATCCGGCCGGCTCGCTGCGGTCGGCGTACACAGAATTACCCATGTCCGATCGAGGGCGAACGCGTGATTCGCCCGATGCCAGCCACTGGGCCGCGTTCGTAGCCTCGACGGCATGGATACGACGATGAAAACACCCACCAAGACGACGACCATGCGGGCCGACACCGTGGTCGTGGGCGCCGGCCAGACCGGGCTCGCCACGGCCTACCACCTCAAGCAGCGCGGGATCGACGCGGTCGTACTCGACGAGCACCCGCGGGTTGGCGATCAGTGGCGCGTGCGGTACGACTCCCTGCGCCTCAACACGCCGGCCAAATACGACGCACTGCCGGGCATGAAGTTCCCGGCCGACGACGACGCCTACCCGACCGGGGGCGACATGGCCGACTACCTGTCCGCGTACGTGGACCGGTTCGGGCTCGACGTACGGCACCGAAGCCACGTCACGTCCGTCCGGCGTCAGGACGACGGCGACTTCGTCGTACAGACGGATTCGACGACGTTCCTGGCCCGCAACGTCGTGATGGCCACCGGTTGCGAGCACCATCCGTCCACTCCGGATCTGGCCGCCGAACTCGACCCGGATATCCGGCAGCTGCACTCCAGCGCGTACCACGGGCCTGGCCAGTTGTTGCCCGGACCGGTCCTGGTCGTCGGCGTCGGCCAGTCCGGGGCCGATCTGGCCCTCGAGGCCGCGAACGCCGGCCATGACACGTGGCTGTCCGGCAAGCCGAGCGCCGAGGTCCCGTTCGAGATCGGCAGCCGGCGCGCAAAAATCATCCTGCCGGTGTTGTGGTTCGTGGCCAACCACGTGCTGACGCTCAAGACGCCGATCGGTCGCCGCTTGCAGCCGAAGATCCGCAAGATGGCCGCGCCACTGATCCGTACGAAGCTCTGGCACCTGACCGCCGCGGGAGTGCATCTGGCACCGGCGCGCACCGTCGCCAGCCGGGACGGTCGACCGATGTTGGCCGACGGCCAGATCCTCGACGTCGCCAACGTGATCTGGTGCACCGGCTTCAAGCAGGACTGGACGATGATCGACCCGCCGGTGGTCGGATCGAACGGCTGGCCGAGCGGCGAGGGTGGCGTGGTCCACGACGTTCCCGGTCTGTACTTCGTGGGTCTGCTGTTCCAGCGCGGCTTCTACTCGATGCTGATCGGTGGGGCCGGCCGCGATGGACGGTTCATCGCCCGTCAGATCGCGGGCCGGCGCCGAGCGGAGACTCAGGTGGACGCGCCAGTCGCCGTCGCGGCGTGAGAACCGCACCGAAGCCGTACGGCGGTCGCCTGGTTGGAGAGGGCGGCCGCCGTACGGCTGCGGTCGGCGACGTCAGGCCTTGACGACCGCGATCTGCAACTCGGTGACGCCGTTCGCGGTGTCGCACGGGTCGTAGTCGAGATACACCTCGCGGTGGTAGCCGACCGGGCGATATCCGTTCTCCTCGATCCACGTCGCAAGGCCGTTCAGGCTCTGCATCACGTCGTCCATCGGACCGCGGTGCACGAGCGTCGCCGCGGCCGGGATCGCCGGCAGATCGACGACGTCGAACGCGGTGTCGCCATGGGGTTCGATCGAGACCGGCATCGCGGCGTGTACGACGACGGCGTCGCTGGTCTCTTCGGCTTCGGGCTCGTAATACGCCATCGCCACACCGGTCGGCGTCACACCAGACTGGCCGAGTCGCTGCATGAGCTGGTCGTAGAGCGGTCCGATGGTCGGTGTGATGTGCTCGGGACCGTAGCCGGCCGCGACGGCGGACAGCTCGGCGATGCGGATCGGGGCAACTTCCTTGAGTACGACATCGGCGGTGGGCATGTGGCCCTCCCTCTCGATTAGTCGGAGTCTCGCCTCGACCGAGACCAGCCGGGCCGCGTCCGCGGTCAGCTGCGCTTCAAGCTGGGCCCGGCGCAGGCGCAGCATTCCAGTCAACTCGGCCGCGCTGACCTTGTCGTCGAGGATCGACCGGATCTGCACGAGCGTGAGCCCGAGATCCTTGAGCGCGATGACGCGGTTCAGCCGGAACAGCTGGTCGGCCTGATAGAAGCGGTAGCCGCTGGCCTCGTCGACGGCGGCCGGAACGAGGACGCCGACCGCGTCGTAGTGGCGCAACATCCGCACCGACACCCGGCCGAGCTTGGCGAATTCTCCGATGGTGAACATGGCACGACCCACTTTCGGACCTGACACAGTGTCAGGGTCAAGGCCTCTCCGGACGCCGCGTTCTACAGCCGCGCCTTACAGCCGAGGATCGACCGGCTCTGATTCCAGCGCGAGGATAGCGAACACGGCCTCGTGGACGCTCCAGAGCGGTTCGCCCCGGACGAATCGGTCGAGTGACTCCAGGCCGAG
Organism: Micromonosporaceae bacterium; assembly: GCA_035643815.1. Taxonomy (GTDB): domain Bacteria; phylum Actinomycetota; class Actinomycetes; order Mycobacteriales; family Micromonosporaceae; genus DASQPR01. Next base: position 7,096 of record DASQPR010000255.1, read on the forward strand.
GGCGTATTCGCGTAGCGCGAGCGACCGTTTGCGGCCCAATCCCCGGTCGCGCAGCCGGTCGAGGTTGGCTGGTTCGGTGTAGTCCGGGCCGTAGATGATCCGCAGGTACTCGCGGCCGCGGCACTTGACGCCGGGCTGTACGAGACCGTGCGCGCCACGCACGCGGCCACCGTACGGCTTGACGACCATCCCTTCCCCGCCCGCGTCGGTCATCTCGACCCACCACTGCGTCGCGGCGTCGCGGGATTCGGCATCGGTCACGTCCACGAAGATCCGGTCGGTCGACAACAGCCGCTCCGGCGCGGCGGCCACGATCCGATCGAGGACGTCGAGGTGCCACCCGTGGTCGCGCGTCGACGCGTAGGTCTCCCCCGCGCCCGCGAGCACCTGGAACGGCGCGACACGTACGCCGTCGAGACCGTCGGTCGGCCAGCAGTACCGTCCGTACGCGGTGACGAACGCGGCCGCGTTGTCGGCCCGACGCGACACTGTGTCGCGCAACTCGCTGACGTCCTGACCCCGGATCGCGGCAGCGTCCAGCACGGCGAGCGCGTCCGGCAGCACCGCGCCGGCGGCCGCCCCGACCGCCGCGTACTGGTGGCGGATGAGATCCCGGGCCTTTGCGGACCACGGGAGCAGCTCAGTGTCGAGCGCTAACCAGTCCGTACCCAGGTCGTCGAAGACGCCCGCGGCCGTCACGGCCGCGCGGACCTCGGCCAGCAGAGCCTCGGTCGTGGCCGGGTCGGCGAAGAACGGCCGACCGGTTCGCGTGTAGATCGCGCCGGTGCTTCCGTCGGCGACGCCGAACCGGGCCGCCGCCGCATCGGTTGAGGCGGCCAGCACGACCACCGCGCGCGAGCCCATGTGTTTGCGCTCGCACACAACCTGGTCTACGTGCTCGTCGCGGAAGTAGTCGAACGCCTCGGTCGGGTGTTCCAACAGGTCGGGGCGGGCCGACGTGGCCGGCGGTGCCATCGTCGGCGGCAGGTAGACGAGCCAACGCGGATCGATCGCGAAGCGGCTCATGACCTCTAGCGCGGCCGCCGCGTTCTCCTCGCGGATGCTGACGCGGCCGTGGTCGGCCGTCTCGACCACGCGACGTCCGAGCACGTCGGCGACGTCGAGCACGGTGCCGGGCCGGTCGGCCGGTCCCGATGTCGGCGGTGCGAGTGGCTTCGCCGGCTCGTACCAGACCCGTTCGGCCGGTACGGATACCAGCTCGCGCTCCGGGTAGCGGACGGCGGTCAACCGGCCGCCAAACACGCAGCCGGTGTCCACACAGATCGTGTCGTTGATCCACTCCGGCGCCATCGTCGGCGTGTGGCCATAAACGACGGTCGCCTTGCCCCGATATTCGTCCGCCCACGGGTAACGCACCGGCAGGCCGTACTCGTCGGTCTCGCCGGTCGTGTCGCCGTAGAGTGCGAAGCTTCGCACCCGCCCAGAAGCCCGGCCGTGATAGGCCTCCTTCAGGCCAGCGTGCGCAACGACGAGCCGACCTCCGTCGAGCACGTAGTGGCTGACCAAACCGTCGAGGAACCGGTCAACGTCGGCCCGGAACTCCGGCGGCTGCCCGTCGAGTTGTGCCAGCGATTCGGCCAGGCCGTGGCTGATCTGAACCTTTCGGCCGCGCCGCGCGCGCAGCAGCTTGTTCTCGTGGTTGCCGCTGACGCAGAGCGCATGCCCGGCCGCGACCATGCCCATCACGAGGCGAAGGACGCCGGGCGTGTCGGGTCCGCGGTCGACCAGGTCACCGACGAAGACGGCGATACGGTCGGCCGGTGGTACGGCGTCGACCGGCCGGCCGTCGGATTCGATGATGGTGTATCCGAGCGACCCGAGCAGCGACGTGAGTTCGCTCCGGCAGCCGTGCACGTCACCGATGACGTCGAACGGCCCGGCCAGGTGCCGCTTGTCATTAAACAACCGCTCGAAGGTGATCGTCGCGGCGTCGATCTCCTCGACGCCGCGCAAGATGTGCACCGTACGGAAGCCCTCGCGTTCCAGACCCCGCAGACCACGCCGCAGCTCGCGCGCCATCCGCGGGATCACGTGCCGCGGCATGTCCCGGTCCGGGCGTGTGGCGTTCCGCTCGGCGCAGACCCTCTCCGGCACGTCGAGCACGATCGCGACCGGTAGCACGTCGTGGTCTCGCGCGAGCTTGACGATCTTCGCGCGGTCGTCCGAGCGGACGTTCGTGGCGTCGATGACCGTACGGCGGCCGGCCGCGAGCCGCTTACCGGCCACGTAGAACAGGGCATCGAACGCGGCCGCGCTGGCCGACTGGTCGTTGTCGTCGTCGGCGACGAGTCCGCGGAAGAAGTCCGACGAGAGGACCTCCGTCGGGCGGAAGTGCCGCCGGGCGAACGTCGACTTGCCCGAGCCGGACACCCCGACGAGGGCGATCAGGCTGAGCTCCGGCACGGACAGGGCATGGCT
>DASQPR010000256.1:0-5939 GCA_035643815.1 Micromonosporaceae bacterium
GGTCCACGCCGATCTCGCGGCGCCCGTGCCGCCGGAGCTGTCGTCGATGCCGGGCGTCTACGACGCGGTCGTCGACGGGACCACGATCACGTGCGAGGTCGACACCGAGCGCCTGGATGCCGTGCTACGACTGGTCACCACGGTCGGCGTACGGAGCCTCACCTGTCAGCCGCCAACGCTCGAACAGCTCTTCCTCCGGCACTACGGTCGTGCGGTGGCGAACGACTCCGATTCGGGCGACGCGGTTAGGTCCGCAGCGGGTGCCCGGTGACGGCGTACGTGGGCGTGCCGACGCTCATCAAGCTGATCGGCCGGCGCGACCGGATTCGCCTCGCGGTCTGGGTGTATGTCATCGCCGCGTTCATCACCGCGACCGCGTATTCGTTCCGGGGGCTTTACCACACGGTCTCGGAACGGGAGGCGTTCGGCGCATCGATTCGCGCCAACGCGACACTCCTGGCATTGGACGGCCCACTGTTTGACTCGTCGTCGACCGGCGGTCTGACCGCATGGCGCTTCGGCGGCATCGCGGCGGTGATCGCGGCGATGGCCAGCGTCTTCACCGTCATCCGCCACACCCGCGCCGAAGAGGAGTCCGGTCGGCTCGAGCTCGTCGGGGCCGGTGTGGTCGGCCGATTCGCACCGATCACCGCGGCCCTCGCCGTCGCCGTCGGCCTGAATATCGTCGCCGGCGCGCTGGTGGCCGTGCTCATGGTTGTCCTCGGCACCACGGCGGCCGGTTCGATCGCGCTGGGCGCCGGCATCGCCGCGGCCGGCATCGCATTCGCCGGTGTTGCCGCGATCTGTGCCCAGCTCACCGAGGGTTCGCGGACGGCGACCGGTGCCGCGATGTCGACATTGGGCGTCGCGTTCGTGCTCCGGGCGGCGGGCGACTCGTCCCCCGGGAGCGGACGATCGTTTCTTTCGTGGCTGTCGCCGATCGGCTGGTCCCAGCAGGTCCGTCCGTACGCCGATGAGCGGTGGTGGGTCCTCGCGCTCGGAGTGGGATTCGGTCTGCTGACCGCGTCGGTGGCGTACGCGTTGGTCGGTCGTCGCGACGTCGGCGCCGGACTGTGGCCGCCCCGGCTCGGCCCGGCGATCGCGCCACCAAGCCTGCGCACGCCGTACGCGCTGGCCTGGCGGCAGCAGCGCGGCTCGCTGATCGGCTGGTCGGTCGGCATGGCGCTGCTCGGGCTCGTATACGGCAGCAGCGCCAAGAGCGTCGGTTCCCTCGTCAACACGAGCTCGCAGCTACGGGACATCGTGGACCGGCTGGGCGGAACGCACAATCTGATCAACGCCTACTTCACTGCCACGTTTGGCATCTGTGGTCTGATCGCGGCGGCGTACGCCATCCAGGCGACCTTGCGTGCCCGTTCCGAGGAAACGGCGTTGCGGGCCGAGCTGCTGCTATCTACGCCCGTACGCCGGTTTGGCTTCGCCGGCAGTCACCTGCTCTTCGCGGCCGTGGGGTCGGCCGTGTTGCTAGCGGCGACCGGAGTCGGCGCCGGTCTCGCATACGGCGTGGCCGTGCACGACATCGGCGGCCAGATCGCCACACTGATCGGTGCCGCCCTCGCGCAATGGCCGGCGGCCGTGGTGCCGGCGGCGATCGCCGCGGTGCTGTTCGGGTTCGTGCCGCGCGCCACGACGGCCGCGTGGGGAGTCCTCGCCGGATTCGTGCTGCTCGGCCAGATCGGTCCGCTTCTCCGTCTCGGCCAGCCAGTGATGGACATTTCGCCATTCACGCACACGCCGAAGCTGCCGGGGTCGACCGTGACCGCCCTGCCTCTGGTGGTCCTATCGGCCGTCGCGATCGCGTTGACCGGCGCCGGCCTGGCTGGCTTCCGCCGGCGCGACGTCGGCTGACGGCCGGGCGCCGGGCCGTCGCAAGGTCCGCGGCGAAACGCGTCAAAGTCGCGAAGCCGACGCTGCGTCGGTCGTCTAGTCGACTCTGGCGTAGCGCTGTCGCCAGTAGCGTGGCGTCGAACCCGGTGAACCGGGCGGCGTCGGTGGTGGCGCGGGAGGGCGGCGCGCGAGCGTCGGCGCCACCACCGCAAGTCGCTGCCCGCGCCTTCGGCGCGGGGCCGAGTTCGCCACCGTCACGGCAGCCGCGGTCATCGGGCGGCCGGCCGAGTCCGACCGGTGATCGCGAGCCGCGCACCGGGCGTACGGAACGCGTCAAGATCTGTGGCGGTGCCGTTGTTATCGCGTCAAGGCACCTGTCCGGCGCCGGCCGCCGGCGATTGACTTCCTAGGTGCGGTCAATTCCGGCCGCCTACTGGCAGGGAGTCAAGCCGTGGCGATGTCTATGCGACGGTCGAATCGTTGGTCCGCCGACGCCGTACGAACGGAGCGGACACCGACCGGTCTCGCGATCGGCGCCGGCGCGGTCGCGTTGGTCGCGGCAGCCATCATCGCCGCCGCGATTCCGAGCGCGGACGCCGGATGGCGGTTTGCGGTGATGGCGGTCGCGGTCGGTCTGTTTGCCGCGATTTCGCTCGACCAGATCGCGCTGGCCGGTGTCGCCGTGCTCGCCTCGCTGATCTACAACGGCTTCTTGGAAGATCGGTCAGGCCAGTTGGCCTGGCACGGATCGGGCGATCTCTGGCGGCTACTGCTCTTGGTCACGGTGAGCGCCGGGGGTCTTGCCATCGGCGAAAGCGCGCGCTTCGTGGCGAATCTGCGCGCCCGCGGAGCGCGGGATTTCGACCGCGCCGTCGACGAGCCGTACGGCACGGAACTGTGGGCCGACGAAGTGTCGCGCTCAGCGCCGCTCGACCCCACCAATGGCCACCTGCCCTACTGGGCGAGCAATCTCGCGTCCGCGTCCGAGTTGGCCGGTTCGCCCGGCCCCGGCCCGATCGACACCCCGCTGATCGACACCCGGCCGACGGCTCATGTTGACCGAGCCGACACCGGCCCGCTGGCAGGGCGCCAATCGCCGGCCAGCCGACCGATGTCCGGACGGCAAGCGTCCCCCTAGGAGAGAGCGCCTATCGGCGCGACATTCGTGATTTCCCCATCACCGCGCTATATGGCGGTGGACGCTATGCCCATGAATACGACCTTGGTCACGTTGGTCCCATTGGTACCGGCCGGCCGGTGCGCCGGCTCGGCCCACCGGCACGCCCGCACGTAAAAGCCAACCCGCCCCACCCCGGCGGGTCCAAATCCCGGAGGTTCACGAGTCCGCCAGCCGGGCGGACCGGCCCCGGATGTCAAAGGAGGAGAAGCACGGTGCCTGATCTTTGGTTCGTGCTGTTGACGGTGGCTCTTTTCGCCGTCCTGATGCTCGCGGTCAAGGGGGCGGAGAAGCTGTGAATGGCTTCGTCGCCGCACTCATCGCCTTCGTCGCGCTGGCCGGTCGGCACCGGCACGGCGAGTCACCGAGGACGGTTGCCCGGTGAGCGCAACCAATCTCGTTGGTCTGATTCTCGCCGTCGCTCTCTCGATCTTTCTGATCGTCGCGCTGATGTTCCCGGAGCGTTTCTAGATGAACCCGACGACCGCCGGCATTCTCTTCATCGTCACCCTGGTCATCGCGCTTGCGTTGGTATACAAGCCGTTCGGCGACTACATGTATCGCGTCGTGACCGGGCGCAAGCACTCCCGCGTGGAGCGCGTGATCTACAAGGGCATTGGCGTGAACCCGCAGGGCGAGCAGACCTGGGGCGTGTACGCCCGCGCGGTGCTCGCGTTCTCCTTCGTGTCGATCATCGTCCTGTACGTGATCCAACGCATCCAGGCGCACCTCCCCGACCCCGGTGGCACGAAGTTCACCGGCGTCGGCCCCGCGCTCTCCTGGAACACCGCGGTCAGCTTCGTGACGAACACGAACTGGCAGGCGTATTCCGGCGAGTCCACGATGACCTACGTCACCCAGATGTCCGGCCTGGCCGTGCAGAACTTCCTCTCCGCAGCAGTCGGCATCTCGGTGGCGGTTGCGCTCGTGCGGGGATTCGCCTACAAGATCACGGCGAACAGAGAAGGCACAGCCAACCCGACGCTGGGCAACTTCTGGGTCGACCTCACCCGCATCACCATCCGTATCCTTCTGCCGATCGCGATCATCGGAGCGATCGTGTTCGTCAGCGCGGGCATGATCCAGAACTTCCACGCCACCGATGTGCAGACGCTGGCCGGCACGACCCAGCACATCACCGGCGGTCCGGTGGCGAGTCAGGAGATCATCAAGGAGTTCGGGACGAACGGCGGCGGCTTCTACAACGCGAACAGCGCCCACCCGTTCGAGAACCCGACCGCCTGGACGAACTGGCTCCAGGTCTTCCTGCTGCTCGTGATCTCGTTCAGCCTGCCGCGCACGTTCGGCAAGATGGTCGGCTCGAACAAGCACGGCTACGCGCTCGTCGCCGCGATGGCCATCATGGCGATCGGCAGCGTGGTCGTCATCAACCTCCTGCAGGGCTTCCACGGAGGCACCGTCCCCCAGGCGGTCGGAGCCGCGACCGAGGGCACCGAGACCAGATTCGGCGTCCTGCAATCGTCCACGTTCGCCAGCGCGACGACGCTCACCTCGACCGGTGCGGTCGACTCGTTCCACGACTCGTACACGTCGCTGGGTGGCGGGGTGCCGATCCTGAACATGATGCTCGGCGAGGTCGCGCCCGGTGGCACCGGCTCCGGCCTCTATGGCCTGCTGGTGCTCGCTGTGGTCACGGTGTTCGTGGCCGGGCTGATGGTCGGGCGGACACCGGAGTATCTCGGCAAGAAGCTCGGCGCGCGGGAGATGAAGTTCGCGTCGCTGTACTTCCTCACGACGCCGACACTCGTGTTGCTCGGTGCGGGCATCGCCATGGCCTCGGCGACCGCGCGTTCGTCGATGCTGAACACCGGTCCGCACGGTCTGTCCGAGGTGCTCTACGCGTTCACGTCTGCGGCCAATAACAACGGCTCGGCGTTCGCCGGCATCAGCGTCAACACGACGTTCTACAACACGGCACTCGGCTTGGCCATGGGCCTCGGACGCCTGCTACCGATCGTGTTCGTGCTCGGGCTCGCGGGCTCGCTCGCCCGGCAGCGACCGGTGCCGGAGTCGGCCGGGACGCTACCCACCTACAAGCCGCTGTTCGTCGGCATGCTCGTCGGCGTGACGCTGATCATCGTTGCGCTGACCTACCTGCCGGCGCTCGCGCTCGGCCCCCTCGCCGAAGGGCTGCACTGACATGCCAGGCCTCGTCGAGATCGTGCCCGTACCCCCGAAAATCGCACATGAGAAGGACGTTTCATGACTGCCACGACAGTCGCACAGTCGGCCGCGGGGCCGCTGACGGCCGCGCCGCGCAGGTTGTCCGGCGGCCTGCTGGATCCCAAGCAACTCTGGAAGTCGACCCCGGATGCGTTACGCAAGCTGAACCCGGCGACGCTGTGGCGCAACCCGGTGATGTTCATCGTGGAGGTCGGCTCGATCTTCACGACCGTGCTGGCGATTGCCAACCCGACCGTGTTCGCCTGGCTCACCACGGTCTGGCTCTGGCTCACCGTCGTGTTTGCCAACCTCGCCGAGGCGGTGGCCGAGGGTCGCGGCAAGGCGCAGGCGGCGGCATTGCGCGCCGCGAAGAAGGACACCGTCGCCCGACGGCTCGTCGACTGGAAGGCCGGGGCGACGGCACCGCGCGAGGAGAGCGTTGCCGCACCGCTCCTGCAGCAGGGCGACATCGTCGTCTGCGAGGCGGGCGACACAATCCCCGGTGACGGCGATGTGATCGAGGGCATCGCGAGCGTGGACGAATCGGCGATCACGGGCGAGTCGGCGCCGGTCATTCGTGAGTCCGGTGGCGACCGCAGCGCCGTGACCGGTGGCACGAAGGTGCTGTCGGACCGCATCGTCGTAAAGATCACCCAGAAGCCGGGGGAGAGCTTTATCGACCGGATGATCGGGCTCGTTGAGGGCGCCAACCGGCAGAAGACGCCGAACG
>DASQPR010000257.1:0-4910 GCA_035643815.1 Micromonosporaceae bacterium
GGTCGGTGTCACGCTGCAGATCACCGATCGCGCCAACGCCAACCAGTACACCACCGAGGCATTCGGTGCGAAGTACCCCGCGTTCATGACGATCTTCGGGCAGCAACCGATCTGGACGGAAGGCCCGTCGCTCTTCCTCGCGAGCGCGTTGTTCAATCCATTCCACTCGGCCAATGCGGATCTACAGGCCCTCTACGACCAGGCAGCCAAGGCATCCGCGGATGCCAAGGCCGCGGCCGATCGACAAGTTGAGGGCTGGCTGGTACACCAGGCGTGGTTCGTGCCGGTCGTGACGACCGGGCTGCCGTATTACGCAACGAAGAAGGTGACCGGCACGGCCGTATCACCGAAGGCACCGCTCGCTTCGATATATGAGGTGCAACCGGCCCAATAGCAGAGCATCCGGGTGGGACGGCGAGCCGCCCCACCCGGATCGGGCGTAGACAATTCGCGGGACAGCGAGGGAGCACGATGATCCGGGCAACGATACGCTGGCTGATCTCTTCGGTCGCGCTGCTTTTCTCGGTAACGGTCCTGACATTCCTGCTCAACGCGCTTGCTCCGGGCGATGCCGCGAAGGCGATCCTGTCCGGCCAAACGACGAGCTACACACCGGAGCAGTATCAGCAGGTGCGCCATGAGCTCGGCATCGACCGGCCGCTGCCGGCGCAGTACTGGCACTGGTTGGATCGCCTGCTACACGGAAGCCTGGGCACCGATCTCTTCAGCGGCGAGCCGATTACGCAAGCACTCAACGAACGCCTCGGCGCCAGCCTGTCCATCATTGTGGGAACCGTTGCCTTGTCGGGCCTGGTCGGCATCGGCATCGGCATCTTCTCCGCCGTCCGCGGCGGTTTCCTCGCCAAGCTGCTCGACGGCCTGTCACTGATCGGTCTGGCCGCACCCAACTTCTGGCTCGCCCTGGTGCTCGTTGAGTTGTTTGCGGTCCAATATCCGCTCTTCCCAGCGACTGGGTACGTAACGTTCTCCACCAGCCCGGCACAGTGGCTCAGCAGCCTCGTACTTCCGGTCGTGACGCTGTCGTTCGGGGCGTCGGCGTTCATCGCCCGCCAGACCAGAGACGCGATGGCCGACGTGCTCGCCCGCGACTTCATCACCGCATTGCGAGCGCACGGGCTCCCGCTTCGGGCGATCATCTTCAAGCACGCGCTGCGAAATGCCGCGATCCCTGTCGTCACCCTGCTCGGGTTGATGTTCGTCAGCCTGCTCGGCGGCACGGTCATCATCGAAGGCGTATTCGCGATTCCAGGACTCGGACAGCAGGCGGTCACCGCGAGCAGTGCCCACAATCTTCCGATGATCGAAGGCGTCGCGTTCTACTTCACCGTGGTCGTCGTCATCGTGAACCTGCTCGTCGACCTTTCGTACGGATGGCTCAACCCGAAGGTGCGGGCGGCATGACGACCTTCGCCACCGCTACTGTCGACCCGGTCACGGAAACGCGACCGCGTCGACCGGTCATCCATCGGTCGGCCCGGACTGCCGTCCGCTCCTATCCGCTCGCCACGGCCGCGGCGACGTATCTCGTCCTGCTTGTGGCGGCCGCGATCGGAGCGGCGCTTGTTGCACCGGCCGACCCCGCGCACCAGGACCTCGCTCATGTCCTCGCGACGCCGTCCCAAGCGCACTGGCTCGGGACGGACCGGCTGGGGCGAGACATGCTCAGCCGGCTCTTGTTCGGTGCGCGGGTGACGCTTCTCGACGTCGCGGTCGCCGCCGCTGTGTTCCTCGCCATCGGTGTGCCACTGGGCATCGCCGCCGGATATCGCGTCGGCTGGCTCGATCGATTCGTCGTACGGTTCGCCGATCTCCTACTGGCCGTGCCCGGCATCGTCGTACTGCTGATGGTGGTAGCCATCTTCCCAGGCAACGACATCGCTACGATGATCGCGCTCGGAGTTATCGGCTGCCCCGGTCTGCTACGCATCGTGCGCGGCGCCACCATGTCCATCCGTGGCGAGCTTTACGTGCAGGCAGCGCGGCTGTCCGGTCTGCGTACCGTCGCGATCTTGCGCCGGCACGTGCTGCCGCGCATCGCCGGGCCGATCATCGTGCAGACCTCCCTCTTCTGCGCCACCGCCCTGCTAGCCGAAAGCGGCCTGTCATTTCTCGGCCTCACGCGGCCGGAAACTCAGGGACCCAGTTGGGGCAACATGGTCGCCGAGGCGTCCAACGCGATGAGTCAGGACCCGTGGATGCTCGTGCCGACCGGTGGTGCCTTGATGCTCACGGTCGCGGCGTTCGGCTTGGTGGGCGACGCGGTCCGTGACGCGACGATGGGTCGATCGGTCGCGGGGGTCCCATTGCTGCGACGCCGCGCCGGGCGTGAATCCGCCGAACCGTCCGCCAATCCGCTTGCCGAGCCGCGATCGGGCGCCGAGATCGAGGTGCTGAGGGTATGCGGACTCACTGTCACGCTCGGCGACGCGACCGTGGTGCGAGACGTTAGTTTTGACATCAGCGCGGGCGAAGCGGTCGGCATCGTCGGTGAATCGGGATGCGGCAAGACCATGACCGCGAAGGCGGTGCTCGGCCTATTGCCGGCGAGTGGTCGCATCGAGGCCGGCAGCGTCGCCTTCGGCGGCCGAAACCTGAGCGGACTGCGCGAGAAGGAACTCAACCAGATCCGCGGCGCGGGCATCGCGCTGATATCTCAGGACCCGGCGAACAGCCTGGACCCCACGTTCACCGTTGCGAGCCAACTGCGCGAAGTGATCCAGCTTCACCACCGGCAGTCGCGCCGTGCGGCCGACGCCGAAGCCTTGCGGCTGCTGCAACTTGTCCGGTTGCCCGACGCCGCCTCGGTCCTGCGGCGGCGACCGCCCGAGCTGTCGGGCGGAATGGCGCAACGGGTCTGCATTGCCATGGCCCTTGCCGCCGGTCCGAAGCTGCTGATCGCCGACGAACCCACGACCGCACTCGACGTCACGGTGCAGGCCGAGATTCTCGGATTGCTGCGCGACCTCCAGCGCCGGCTCGGTATGGCGATCCTCCTCATCACGCACGACTGGGGCGTACTCGCCGACATGTGCGAGCGGGCCGTCGTCATGTATGCCGGCGAAGTCGTGGAGTACGCCAGCGTCGATGAGCTGTACGCACACCCCCGGCATCCATACACGGCGGCGCTGCTCGCCGCGAACCCTCATCTCGCCCGCCCCGGTGAGCCGCTGCCGTCGATCGCCGGCACCGTGCCAGCGCCCGGTCAGTGGCCGGTGGGGTGCCACTTCCGTGCGCGATGCCCGCTGGCCGAACCACGGTGTGGCGCCGACGAAATCTCCCTCGTACGCCTGACTGACGCACACCTGTCGCGTTGCGTACGGGCCGAGGAGCGAAGGTGACGATGACACCATCGCCACATCTGCTCGAGGTGGAGGATCTCACCGTCACCTACCGACGCGGACGCGGACAGCCGGAGTTGACGGCGCTGGCCGCGGTGAGCCTGAGCGTCGCGCCCGGCGAGACGCTCGGCGTCGTCGGTGAAAGTGGCTCGGGAAAGTCCACACTGGGCAACGCCATCCTGGGTGTCGTCACGCCGGCGGCCGGTAGAATCCGATTCGCCGGTCAGGACATCACCGCTGCGCCACGGGCGGAACGGCGACGGCTAACGCAGGACATCCAAGCGGTCTTCCAGAACCCGCAAGGTTCACTCAACCCGGTTCGAACCATCGGCCAGACTCTCGAAGAGCCGCTTCTGGCCCATCGCCGTACGAAACGAGACGAGCGTCGAGCCGAGGTCGGCGCCGCCCTCGAACGCGTTGGCCTGGACCGCGGCGCCGCGACGCGTTTTCCGGCCCATTTCTCCGGCGGGCAGTTGCAGCGCATCGCGATCGCTCGCGCGCTGATGTTAGCGCCGCGCCTGCTCGTCTGCGATGAGGCGGTCAGCGCGCTCGACCTGTCCATCCAAGCCCAGATCCTCAACCTGCTGCGTACCCTTCAGCGCGAACTCGCATTGAGCTACCTGTTCATCAGCCACGACCTCGCGGTCATCAGGCACGTGTCCGACCGCGTCGCTGTGCTCTACCGCGGTCGACTGATGGAGACCGGCACGGTCGCGCAGGTGTGCGAGCGCCCGGCGCATCCGTACACGCGGGCCTTGCTCGCGGCGGCTCCGCTGCCCGATCCGGCCATGCAACGGGCACGGCACGCCGGCGAGGTTCTTGCCGTCGAGCCGGCCACGTCGCCAACGGCCGATGCCGGCTGCCCATTCCGGCATCGCTGCCCCTTTGCCGTCGACGCGTGCGCCGACCCGTTGCCCCACTACGGTGGCTCATCGCACATGGTCGCTTGCCATCGATACCGCGAACTCGCCACCGAACGTGGCGCATCACCGCCCGCACAGCCCGCTGCGACGGCCGATGCTTCCTCGACCGACGCCGAACACGCCGGACACGACGCCGGACACGTCCCTGGCGCACGATCGGGCAGGATCGCCTAATGCAGCTCGATCCTGCAGTCCAGGAATTCGTCGACGCCGGCCGGGCCGAGCGCATGGCGCACCTCGACATTCCCGGTCAACGGCGCTACATGCGGCTGTTGATCGACCTGAACTTCCTCCGGTTCAGCCGACCCGGACCGGCCGTACACACGGTCACCGACCACGCCGTGGCCGTCGACGGCGGCATGATCCGTTGCCGCGTCTATCGGCCCAGTGACCATGCCGACCTTCCGGCGCACGTCGCGTTGCACGGTGGAGGCTGGTGGCAAGGCTCAATCGACGATCTGATCTGCGACGCCATCTGTCGCCAGCGCTGCGTCGAGGCCAACGTCGTCGTCGTCGCGGTTGACTACCGTCTCGCGCCCGAACATCCATTCCCCGTCCCACTCGATGATGCGTACGCAGCGTACGTGTGGGTTGCCGAGCACGCTGAGCGCCTCGGCGTCGATCCGAA
>DASQPR010000258.1:0-2507 GCA_035643815.1 Micromonosporaceae bacterium
ACCGGGCCGATGTACGACGCCGCGCGCGCCGCGTTCCGCGATGCCTGGGACGGCACCGATCCGGTCGACATCGGTGTCGGCGGCTCGATCCCGTTCATCGCCACGTTCCAGGAGATGTTCCCGGATGCCGCGATCCTGGTGACCGGCGTCGAGGACCCCCAGGCGCGGGCCCACGGTCCCAACGAGAGCCTGCACCTCGGGGAATTCGCTCGAGTCTGCCTGGCCGAGGCGATGCTGCTCCGCAATGTCGCGGCCGTACGCACCTAGGCGCCTGACCTGCGTGTTATCGCCGTCGAGTCCACCGTCTCGCGCGGGCCGCACGCAGCGCGCGCGCCAGACGGGCACGCGCGACCGGCTCGAGATCGGACGGGAGATCGGGGTCGCCTTCCGGTGGCGGCGCCTCGGCGGCCCCGTCGCGCGCGGCCAGCATTGGGCCGACGACCACGCGGACGGCGGCGGCGACCGGAATGGCCATCAGCGCTCCGATGACGCCGAGCATGCTCGCACCGATCAACGCGGCTAGGAGCACGGCCACGGAGGGAAGGTCAACGGCGTTGCGCATCACCCGCGGCTGGATGAAGTAGTTCTCGAACTGCTGATAGACCAGGAAGAATATGATCAGCACGATGGTGTTCGGCCAGAGGTCCGTGGTCGCGAACGCGACGAGCACGCACACGGCAGCCCCGATCGTCGCGCCGATCAGCGGGATGAGGTCGGTGATCGCTACGGCGACGGCGAGCGGCAGTGCGAACGGCACGCGCAGGATCAGCATGATGATGAACGCGCTCACTCCGGCGATCAGCGAGATGATCAGGTTCCCGATCATGTAGGAGCCGACCTTGTCGATCATGACAGTGGTCGCATGGGATACGCGTGACCGATGGCGCTTCGGGAACAGACGGACAATGGCTCGACGGAGTCGGGGCAGGTCGGCCATGAAATAGATGGCGAGCACCACGACTAGCAGCGTCGTGACGAGCGCGCCGAAGAACCGCGTACCGACGGTGAAAGCCTCGTGGCTCAGGTAGGACGGCGCCTTGTGGGCCCACGACGCGATTCTCGGCTGAAGGTTGAAGCGGTCTTCGAGGTGTGCGAGGCTCGGCGACCGCTCCCGCAGATGCTGCAGGTAGCCGGGGAAGTCGTTGCCGAGCTGACCGGCCTGCCCGATCAGCGTGGGGATCGTTGCGTATCCGAAGCCGGCGAGTAGAAGCAACACGATCGTGACGATCAACGCAACGGCACGCGATCTCTTGATCTTGTGGGCGATCAGCCATCGCACCGCCGGGTCGAGGCTGACCGCGATGAACGCCGCGACGCCCACCCTGACCAGCAGTCCGCGCAACGCATACACAGCGAGCGCGAGCAGGAAAACGGTGAGGCCGGCGATGGCCGCGGTGATGGCGTAGCCGAACATCTCGCGCGCCGGGATGTGCCGGGGCGCGGCCTCCGCGGCCGAAGCCTCCTGGGCGCCGGCCGCCGAAGCCCCAGCGTCTGTCGCCGAGGTCTCCGCCGCCGGGGCCATTGGTTTCGGGGCATCCGACGGTGGCGGACCAGCCTCGCTGTGCATGGGCCGCAGGTTACCCGCTGCCGAGATCTCGAAACCAGCGAAGTACCAGGGGAAGTGCGATTCGTCGGCATCAATGACGGGTACGGGTGGGCAGTCGCCTGCCTGTTCCGGCAACCCGCTGCGCGTTCGACCGGGGCGAACTGTTCAACCGGGCCGAACTAATCGACCGTGCCGAACAAATCGACCGGGCCGAAGCTATAGGTCGAGCCGGGACGCAAAGGCCTGGGATGCCGGCCCGTCGAGCTCGTGCAGCGTCACCTCGCGACGATTGGCGGTCGAAGCGACCCGGACGGCAACCATGCTCCCGTCGTCGAATCGGAGGCTGAACATCGAATCGAGCGAACACAGGAACTCGAATTCCTCGATGACGCCGTTGCCGTCCGGGACGAGCCAGGCCCGCGCGTCTCCGCCATCGTCCGTCGAGCCAAGATCGAGTTTCACTTCGATGCTGCCCAGACGGGTCGAGGAATTTGCCCACCAGTCGAGCCAGGCACGATCCGTGTCGCCGTTCACCGATAGAGCCTCGGCGCTCCGGCCCGCGCCGTCAAGGGCGTCGACCGCTTCGGTGTGACTTGTCCCGCCGACCGGGCCACTCACGCGCGGGCGCCGGTCCATTCACGACTTGAACGGCCCGATGATCTCGCTGGTGATCCAGCCGCCGTAGAAGTCGCTGGCCTGCGCCGTGACCGGCTCGCCGGCGACGGTGCACTCGTCGACCCGGCCCGGGTAGAACGCGAAGTAGCCGGCGATGTCCTCGTAGGACTCGATCGGGTCCGGGTAGTACCACGCGACGTTGCGTACGGTGGCGCCGGGCAACACCAGATCGACGTAGTGGGCGACGCCCTTGAATTCGCAGAACGTGTGGTGATCGGTCGGCACGAGCAGATCGGTCCGTACGTCCGCGGGCGGCAGGTAGAACGCCGGCGGATGCGAGGTCTCG
>DASQPR010000259.1:0-5693 GCA_035643815.1 Micromonosporaceae bacterium
GTCCTCGTCGAATCCCACCAGGGCCCCCACCCCAGCCACGCCCCGCTCCACCGCGCCCCACTGGCTCGGTAACCAGCACCAGCCGACGTACGTGAGCCGGGCACCGTGGACGAGGATGACGATGATCCACCACCGTGGACGATCCGGGCCGCTCCTGCGACCCGATTCGTCCGCCCCGGTGGATCATGCCCACCACGCAACCGTCTCCCCGCCGTACCACGTAACTTTGAGAGCTCTAACCCGTCGCGTCCGTGGCCAGAGTGACCACGACACGGTTTGTCGGCGGGCGTCCCCACGGAGGGATCAAGCCTGACCGCCCGGAGTGGGGATGCCCGCCGACAAACCGAAAAGCTCTACCAGGCCCAAGCCTCCGGCCCGGGACCACCGTTGCCAACCGCCGGGAACAGCTCATCGAGTCGACCCAATGTCGCACCGTCGAGCTCGATCGACAACGCGTCGAGTGGCCCGTCAAGCTGCTCCATGGTGCGCGGACCGATGATCGGCGCCGTCACTCCGGGGCGGGAGAGCAGCCAGGCGAGCGCGATGTTGGCGGGGTCGTGGCCAAGCTCGGCGGCCAGCTTTTCGTACGCCTCGATCGTCTCGCGGTGATCGTTCAGGCCCTCGGCGGAGCGGCCCGCCTTGGACCGCGCGCCCGACCCTTCGCGCTCCTTGCGGATCGCACCGGACAGCAGGCCACCGTGCAGCGGCGACCACGGGATGATGCCGATGCCGTGCTCGATCGCGGACGGCACGACTTCCAGTTCGACGAAGCGCGTCATCAGGTT
This sequence comes from Micromonosporaceae bacterium, assembly GCA_035643815.1. Taxonomy (GTDB): domain Bacteria; phylum Actinomycetota; class Actinomycetes; order Mycobacteriales; family Micromonosporaceae; genus DASQPR01. Next base: position 786 of record DASQPR010000259.1, read on the forward strand.
GTAAATGCACTGTTCGGAGACGAGGCCCAGGAAATTGCGTTTGGCGGCCTCGGCCTGCGCGACGGCGATGTGCCAGCCGGCGAAGTTCGATGATCCTACGTAGCGCACCTTCCCCTGCGCGACCAGGATCTCCATCGCCTGCCAGATCTCTTCCCACGGCGTCGACCGGTCGACGTGATGCATCTGGTAGAGGTCGATCCAGTCGGTCTGCAGGCGGCGCAGCGAGTTGTCGCAGGCCGCGATGATGTGGCGGGCGGAAAGTCCCTGGTCGTTGGGCCAGTCGCTGGACTTGCCGTACACCTTCGTGGCCAGCACGACCTTCTCGCGCCGACCGCCACCCTGAGCAAGCCAACGGCCGATGATCTGCTCGGTGATGCCTTCGCCGACCTTCCATCCGTACACGTCCGCGGTATCGAAGAAGTTGATCCCATGCTCAAGCGCGCGGTCCATGATCGCGTGACTGTCAGGTTCGGTCGTTTCCGGACCGAAGTTCATCGTGCCCAGGCAGAGCCGGCTCACCTTCAGCCCGGTACGGCCAAGATTCGTGTATTCCATGCGACCCACTCTGCCACGGGTACGTCAGCGCTTCACGGCGACGTACACGCCGTTGCCGAAGCCCGGCAGATAGAACTTCGCCGTGCAACCGGCCGCGTCGAACGCTTCCACGAAATCCTCGTCGGCCCACATGGACATGTAGTGCACGTCGGTGGTGTGCTCGATGCCGTCCGGTGTGCCGATGAGGTAATGCATCGTCACGACGCTCACGCGGGGATGTTCCGGGTCGAACCCGGAGTGCGACATCCGAAAGATCGTGCGGTCGTCCCCATCGGCCCCGGGGCGGTTGGTGAAGTCACTGCCGATATGCCCGACGTTGTAGCGGGCGGCGGTCATCCACGGTTCGACGACGATCACCCCGCCGCGCTCGACATGAGCCGCCATCGTGTCGGCCGCGGCGAACAGTCCCGCGATGTCGCCGATCGGACCGCCGGCGTACCCGATGGTCGCGAACATGCAGATCACCGCGTCGAATCGGCGCCCGAGGTCGAGCGTTCGCATGTCGCCGTTCAGGATCGCTACACCGGGGAGGCGTTGCCGCGCGACCGTACGCATCGGCTCCGACGGCTCGACGCCGGTCACCTCGTCGAACACGTCACGCAGATGCACAAGGTGAGATCCGGTCCCGCAGCCGATGTCGAGCAACGTCTCGGCACCCGGGTTGGCGTTTCGGATCAGCTTCGCAATCGTCCGACTCTCGGCCGCATAGTCCTTGCCGCGGCTCGCGTAGAGGTCGTCGTACACGCTCGCGTGGCCACCGTACGCATCGGGCGGTGCGGCGGCCGGTTCAACGGCCGGCTTCTCCGGGTCGCGCGGGGTGGGCATCGGTCCGGCCGGCGGTTCAGCTCGATTCGCGAGCGGCCGGAGCCGAACCGAACAACACGTCGTCCCAGCTCGGGGCGCGCTTGCGCGGCTTATCCTCGGCGTCGGACTCCTGCGTCGGGTTGCGTCGAGGGCGCAGCACCGCCAACGACGGTACGGCGGGCGCGTCGAGTGCCTGGTCCGGGTCGCTATCGAACGCGCCGCCGGGCGCACCGAGCGCACCGCGGGGTCGCGCGAGTGGCCGGTTGCGTGGGGCGGTGTCGCCGGCTTCCGGGTCGTTGCCCAGCGGCCGATCGAGGCTCGCGAGCAGGGCGTCGCGGCCGGCTCGTACGGGGTCGGGTCGGGTCGGTCGAGTCTCCCGCCGAGCGGTGTCCGGCGCCGGCCGCATCGGTTCGTGGCCGCCTCGCGTCGGTTCGCTGCGCGACAGGTCGCCACGGCTCGAGTCGCCGCGCGTTGGCATCGTGAGACCGCGGCCGAGTGCGACATCCTGCCCGAGCACCGGCGACGGTCGGTCGACGCTCAGATACTGCGCCATGTCGTCGTACGCGCTGACCAGTTGGCGGGCCTTATCAAGCTCCCAGACGGCCTGCGCGCTCGCCTTGCCGCTCGGCCAGGTCGCGACGATGCGCCAGGTGCCGTCGTCACGACGGTAGGCGTCCCAGGCGATCTTTTCCGAGTCCACGCCGTGCTGGCTCAGGCGCGCGTCAACGATCTGTGCCAGGGTCGCGTTGCGATCCTGGCCCTTGAGCTTTGTCCGGCGAGCGTGCTGCGCGAGCATCGCGCGTTCCTGCAGCACCGGGCCGGCATAGCGAAGGATCCGATCGACCGGTACGCCGCTCAGGCGGGCGACCTCATCGGCCGTCTCACCGGCGCGGATTCGAGCCTGGATGTCGCGTGGCGACAACACCGAATTCGGGTCGGGCTCCGGCGGCTTGGCGCCGGCCCGATCGGCGCTCATCGCCGACGTGATCCGGTCGTCGACCGGCAGCGCGAGGAGTCGGCCCACCTCATCGGCGAGGACGAACGCGTGGCCGTCCTCGGAGAGAGCGACGAACCGAACCGGCCGCATCGCCTACCTCCTCGTCCGATGGGCGCGAAAGGTCGGCGCCCGCCGACGTTGACCCAGGCCCATACCGTACGCCGAGGGGCAAGGCGATGCCGGGAGGCCGCGCCGCGATTCGCGCGATAGCCGGCAACTTTTCCGTCTCGCTGACCGGGCGTGGTTGGCTACAGCTCGCCGAGCACGTAGTCGATGCAGGCCGTCAGCGCCTCGACGTCGGCCGGCTCGACCGCCGGATACATCCCGACGCGTAGTTGGTTGCGACCGAGCTTGCGGTAAGGCTCCGTGTCGAGGATGCCGTTGGCGCGTAGCGTTGCCGCGACCGCTTCGGCGTCCACGTCGTCGACGAAGTCGATGGTCCCGACGACGTTCGAGCGGATCGAGGCGTCGGTGACGAACGGCGTCGCGACCTCCGAGGCCTCGGCCCAGCCGTACAGGATGGCGGCGGAGGACTCCGTACGTTTCGTGGCCCAGGCGAGCCCGCCCTGCGCGTTCATCCAGTCGGTCTGCTCGGCCGCCAGGAATACGGTGGCCAGCGCCTGAGTGTTGTACATCTGGTCGAGCCGGGAATTCTCCAGCGCCGCGACTAGATCCAGGAACGCCGGGATGAACCGGCCGGTCGCCCTCATCTGGAAGGCGCGCTCGATCGCGGCCGGCGACATGAGTGCGATCCAGAGACCGCCGTCGGAGGCGAAGCACTTCTGTGGTGCGAAGTAGTAGACGTCGCTGTGCCGTACGTCGACGTCCAAGCCGCCGGCGCCCGAGGTGCCGTCGTGCAGCATCAATGCACCATCGTCGGCGCCGTCCACTCGCGTCACCGGTAGGGCCACCCCGGTCGACGTCTCGTTGTGCACCGTCGCGTACGCGTCCACACCCGACTCGGCGACGAGGCCGATCGCGCTACCGGCCGGCGCTGTCCGTACGGTCGGCTCGGCCAGGAACGGGGCTCCCTTGACCTCGGCGACGAACTTCGCGCCGAACTCGCCGAACGTGGCGAGCTGGGCCCAGTCGTGGATCAACGAGAACGTGGCCACATCCCAGAATGCGTTCGAGCCGCCGTTGCCGAAGACGATCTCGTACCCGTCCGGCAGGCTGAAGAATTCGGCGAGCCCGCGACGGAGGCGCGCGACTTCCCCCCGTACCGGCGGTTGGCGGTGTGACGTGCCGAGGTAGTCGGTGGCGCGCGCGGCGAGCGCGGCCACCGCGGCCGGGCGGATCTTGCTTGGCCCGCTGCCGAAACGGCCGTCTGCTGGCTTGAGACCGGCAGGGATGGTGATCGCGGTGTCCATGATCTTCCTTCCGGGCGCACGCGGAAGCCGGCATCCGCGCAGGAGATCGGCCCCGTTGCCGCGAGGCCAATCCTCCCACGGGGAAGTCAGCCAGGTGCCGCCGCGTCAGCCAGGTGGCCGCGCGGCTAGCCAGGTGCCGGCGCGGCCAGCCAGGTGCCCGCGCGGCCAGCCAGGTGCCGGCGCGGCCAGCCAGGCACGGCAGGCGTCAGCCGGTTGTCCCGGTGTCAGCCGCCCGCGACCGCGCTCCAGCCCTCGACGTCCTGCGGCTTGCGTGGCCCGGGGCCGACGTAGATCGCCGACGGCCGGACGAGCCGCTCCAGCTTCTTCTGCTCGAGGATGTGCGCACTCCACCCGGCCACCCGAGCGCAGGTGAACATCGAGGTGAACATATGCGCGGGGACCTCCGCGAAGTCGAGCACGACGGCCGACCAGAATTCGACATTGGTGGCCAGGACCCGGTCCGGCTTCCGCTCGTGCAACTCGGCGAGCGCCGCCTTCTCCAGGGCTTCGGCGATCTCGAACCTCGGCGCACCCAGTTCGCGGGCGGTGCGGCGCAGGACGCGAGCGCGCGGGTCTTCGGCCCGGTAGACCCGGTGCCCGAAGCCCATCAGACGCTCACCCCGGTCGAGCAGGTCCTTGACATAGACCTCGGCGTTGCCGGTGCGCTCGACGCCTTCGATCATGCCGAGTACGCGGGACGGGGCACCGCCGTGGAGCGGACCTGATAGCGCACCGATGCCGGAGGAGATGCAGGCCGCCACGTCGGCACCGGTGGAGGCAACGATCCGGGCGGTGAATGTCGAAGCGTTCATGCCGTGTTCGGCCGCGGAGATGAAGTAGGCGTCGACGGCCTTGACATGACGCGGGTCGGGCTCGCCACGCCAGCGCTTCATGAAGCGCTCGACGATCGTCGCCGCTTTGTCGATCTCCTTCTGCGGTACGGCCGGAAGACCGAGTCCGCGGGCGGCCTGAGCGACGAAGGACAGCGCGGTGACACTCACTCGGGCGAGGTCTTCGCGCGTCTGTTCGTTCGAGATGTCGAGCAACTGCCCGAGTCCCCAATACGGGGCGAGCATCGCGACCGCGGACTGGACGTCGACGCGGATGTCACCGGAGTGGATCGGCAGCGGGAACGGTTCGGCGGCGGGCAGGCCCGGGTTGAACTTGCCGTCGACGAGCAGG
>DASQPR010000260.1:0-6802 GCA_035643815.1 Micromonosporaceae bacterium
CGCGAGAATCGCGGCGAGCCGGTCGGCCGCCGTACGGGCATCGGTGGGTGGCAGCGCAAGCAGCACGGCGAATTCGTCGCCACCGAGTCGGGCCGCGACATCGCCGGTGCGTAGGTTGGCCCGCAGCCGATGGGCCACCTCGACCAGCAGCGCATCTCCGACGTCGTGGCCCCACACGTCGTTGATCGCCTTGAACCGGTCGAGATCGATGCACACGAGCGTCGCCGGCCCACCCGCTGCCGCCTGACGTTCCAAGGCATCCCAGAAATAGCGCCGGTTGCCGAGCCCGGTCAGCGGATCGGTGTGGGCGAGCCGCCGGAACCGCGCTTCTCGTGATTCGACCTCGGCCGCGTACGCGCGAACGTCGCGCATCGCGAGCGTCTGGCGGAGCCCGAGCGACGCGCCGATCACGACGGCGATCACACTGCTGGTGTTGTCCGAGTCGTGGTAGATCGCGAGCCGGATCGCGCACGCGGCGATGGCGCAGGACAACGGGACGAGGCCGAGCCAAGTTGCGTGGTGCCCAGCGGTGGCGTTGGCCCGGACCGCCGGATCGCGAGCGACAACGGCGATCGCTATTAGTGCCAGCCCGAACGCGACGCCAAAGACGATGGTCGGCCACGCTCCGCTGATGCCGGCCGCGACCACCAAGGCGCCCCCCCAGATCAGCGCGTACGTGATGGCGCCCGCGGTCGGATATGGCTGTCGTCGCCAGCCCCGAAACACGAGGGTGACACTCACTCCGATCCCGAGAAGCACCGGTGCTAACGCCGCTGCGCCGAGGGCCTTGAGCGTCTCGTCGGCCGGCCGGCCGAGGTAGTCGAACGCGTTCGGGCCGACGAACAGCGACCAGAGCACGTAAGCGGCGCAGGCGGCGATGAGTACGCCATCGGCCCAGCGGCGCAGTGCGGCGCGCCGACCGCCGGGGCCGTGGTCGACGTGCAGCACGAGCGCCGCGGCCAGAGCGAGCGAGCCGACGCCAAGTCCGATCGCCGCGGGCAGCATGTGTTCGGCCCGCGCTACCGGGTCGCTTTGCGCGAGCCAGGCGGCCGACACGAGCACGCCACCGGCCATGACCGTCACCGCGACCGCTATGAGGGTCAGCGCAACTCGATCACGGCGCCCAGCCGTGCGCGCGGCCCGCGACAAGATCCAGCCGCTGACGAGGCCGGCCAGCACCACCGGGATCGCGGCGATCGATAGGCCGCTGGCAGGGCTCACGCACCATAGTTTCCCGCGGATCGGCCGATCCGGAGGGACATGCAGTGCGTCGCCGCGGGCACATTTCACACGTCAATCGGTATGGTTTGTCCGCCGGAACGGCACGCCTCGCGATCGGCCAGCCACGATTTGCTGTCAGTCGGCTACGCCCGGCCACCAGATCGTCACCAATCGCCGGGTCGGACCGCCGAGTGTCGGCGCGGCCGGATCGACACCGAGATCGCGCAGCGCGGCGTCGACGTCGTCCGCGCGCTCGGGACCCAGGCACAGTCGCCGACACGTCGTGATGACCAGCTCGGCATAGCTCATGGAGTCGAGCGTCGCCGGCCGCTCCCATCGCGTGACCTGCGGGGCGTATCCGAGCTCCGAGATCGCCTCGACGGCGTCCGTCGCGGTCGGGCGTCGCGGCCGCTCCAGGCCGTGGAACCGTTGCCAGAGCGGGTTCCACGGCGTCATCGGGTGCGTCGCGGTGATCTCCACGACGACCCGGCTTCGGGCGTACGCCGACAGCGCGGTCACGAACGGCGCGAGATCGGCGACGTTGTAGAGCACGTGATAACAAACGACGACGTCGGCCGGCCCCACCGACTCGGCGCAATCGGGCCATGTGCCGACGACCGTCTGGACGTCGACGTTCCGATCCGTCGCGAGGTCGGCGAACGTTTCCAGCAACGACCGGTTGGTGTCCACACCCGTCAATCTGGCCGCCCGACCGGACAGTGCGAGCGAAGCGGCACCGGCTCCCGCACCGACGTCGAGCACGTATCCGCCCGCCGGCAGCGCTTCCACCGCGCGGTCGTACGACTCGCCGGACGGTGCGGCCACCTGGCGGCGGGCCCGCGCCACGAAGGTATCCGGCGCGAGTGTCCACGGTGACTCCGGTGCTCGCGCGAGGATTTCGGGCGGGATCGCCCAGGACTCGAGTGCCGCACGCCACCGTGTCAGCGCGTCGGTCATCGCCGCGTCATTCTTGCGCCATCCCTTGCGTCATCACTGCGTCACCCTTGCGTCATCGCCGGTGTGGGCCACTCCGGCACCGTACCGCCGTCGCCGCGACCGGCGTCTGGTGCGTGACCCGTCTCTGATCAGTAGCATCCGGCGAAGGCTGGCGCGAATGCGACAGCACCGTCTCCGAGCCGGACAGGTGGGATCGAATGGAGCGGCAGAACCCGCTGCTGCGACGGCGGCCGCGTCGACCACACCCGCGGGCGATGTGGACGATCCGAGCAAAGATCCTGACGCTGCTGTTGCTGCCGGTCGTGCCGCTGCTGGCGATGTGGATGTTCACCACCGGAGCCACGCTCGGTCCGGCGCTCAATCTCTTCTCCGCCGTGACGAACCTCCAGTCGGCCGGACAGCCGGCCACCGCGCTCATCGACCGCCTCCAGGTCGAGCGCCAGCTGTCCATGTCGTGGGTGGGTGGGCGACATGACACGGCGACGAAGAACGCCTTGACGGCCGCCCGCGCGCGTACGGACGCCGCGACCGCGACGTTTCGGCGGGACACGGCGACGTCGACGTTCCATCGGGCCGAGAGCGACACGACGCGCGGCTATCTCGGCGTGCTCGACGCGGCGCTCGATCGCTTGACCGCGCAGCGATCCGCGATCGACCACGCCCGTACGAGCACGGGCAGCGGCAATGGCAGCGGCGGTCGTGCTCCGGCGGCGGCGGCCGGCACTGTCATGGCGTTCTACAACGGCGTCATCGACAACGCCGTGGGTCTGTACGGCTCGATTCTCGGCGCCGACGACCACGATCTAGCCCGCCAGGCGAACACCGTTAACGGGTTGATCCAGGCCCGCGAGATGTTCGCCCGAGAGGATGCGATCGTCACGGGCGCCGTCGCGGCCCATACGCTCTCGCCGGCCGACTACACGACGTTCGTCGCGACGGTCGGCACCGAGCGCTACCTCTACCAGCAGGCGACACGCTTTCTGCCGGTCGACGAGCAGCGGACGTACCAGTCGGTGCTTGCCAGCGCCGCGTTCACCCGGCTGCGCGGCGACGAGGATCTGCTCGGTCAACGTACGCCGACGCGCAGCGGCCTGCCCGCCGGCTTCGATGCCGCGCGGTGGCGGACCGATTTCGACGTCGTCAACACGCAGCTCACCGCGATCGAATCCGATCAGGCCGCGGCGAACCTGGCCGCGACCAGACCGGCCGCCATCCGGATCGTCGTCCGCCTCGCCGTGGCCGGCGGCGTCGGTCTGGTCGTTCTGATCGCGCTCATCTTCATTTCGATCCGCCTGGCCCGGAACATCATCGCGCGGGTCCACGGGTTGCGGACCGACGCGCTGGACCTCGCCCGGCACCGCCTGCCGTCCGTCGTGGAGCGACTCCGCCGGGGCGACGAAGTCGACGTCGCGGTGGAGTCGCCGGCCCTCGCCTACGGCACGGATGAGGTTGGCCAGCTCGGCGACGCGTTCTCGCGCGTGCAACGGACGGCGATCGCCGCCGCGGTGCAGGAAGCCGAGCTACGTCGCGGACTTAACCAGATGTTCCTGAACATCGCGCGGCGCAGCCAGACGCTGTTGCACCGGCAGCTTGCACTGCTCGACGACATGGAGCGCCGAGTCACCGACCCGGACGATCTGTCGGAGCTGTTCCGCATCGACCATCTCGCCACCCGCATGCGCCGGCATGCCGAGGACCTCGTGATCCTGGCCGGCTCCACGCCGGGTCGGGCCTGGCGATATCCGGTCGCTCTCGCCGACGTGTTGCGGGCGGCGGCGGCCGAGGTCGAGCAGTACACGCGGATCTCCGTACGCGAGCTGCCTGAGGTCGCCGTGGCCGGTCGAGCCGTCGGGGACACCGTCCATCTCGTCGCCGAGTTGTTGGAGAACGCGACGGCCTTCTCGCCACCGGACACGCAGGTAACCGTGTCGGCGCAACTGGTGCCACACGGCTTTGCGATCGAGATCGAGGACCGCGGGCTCGGCATGACCACCGACGCGCTGGCCGACGCGAACGCCCGACTGTCGGGACCGCCCAATTTCCACCCCGTGCCGGGCACGCGTCTTGGCCTGTTCGTCGTGACGCGGCTCGCGGCAAAGCACGGCATCGCGGTGACCTTGCGGCGCTCCCCATTCGGCGGCGTCACCGCGGTTGTCCTGCTGCCGCCGGAGCTGGTCGTCGCCGAGGCCGATGCTGTCGCGCTCACGTCCCGGTCCACGCGGACGGGCACGCGCATGCTCACCGCCGCGCCGGCCGGACTGCCGGCGGCATCACCGGCTGAGCCGACTGAGCCGACTGAGGCTGCCGAGCGAACTGAGCCTGCCGAGCCGGCCGAGCCGGCCGAAACGTCGGTCGTCGACGCATCGGCGAGCGAACCCGAGGTCGTCTCCGACCTGACGAAAACGATCGCAACGACAACCGACGGCGATGTGGACGACGGCGACTCGGATATCCGCGCGCGCGGCGCTGGCCCGACACTCCCCCGACAGCGCACGCTGACTCTCGTCGCGCCGCCGCCGCCGGCCTCGACCGTACGCGGCGTCACTGCCGAGGGCCTCCCGCAACGGGTCCGGCCGAGCGGCCGAGGCGACCGCGCCGTTCGGATCGCCCCGCCGCTCGCCACGGACCACGTCGTCACAGACTCTCCGGTGACAACGGCACCCGTACGGACTGACGGTGATGCGACAGTTCGTGAGACGCCCCGAACGCCGGAACGAATGCGTACGATGCTGACGTCCTTTCAGGACGGTACGGCTCTGGGGCGGCGGCGACGGGCGGCGACCGACGCCGTGCCTGGGGCCGAGGCACCTAGCGCACCGCACGCGGCCGATCCGGCGACCGCCGCGGAGCCGCCCGACGTCAAGGCCAACATCACCGACACCAGCAACACCAACACCGGCGACACCAACACCGGCAGCACCGACACCGGCGAAGCAGGGGGGCCTTACCGATGACGGACGCGGCGAGCACCGACTGGCTGCTCGACGATCTCGTGGCCCGCGTGCCGGCCGCACGCCAAGCGATCGTCCTGTCCGTCGACGGGTTGCTCACCGGCAAGTCCCGGACTCTGTCTCGGATGGACGCCGAGCATCTCGCTGCGATCGCCTCCGGGTTCGCCGGTCTGGCCCGCAGCGCTGGCCGCCATTTCCGCGGCGGACCGGTGCGGCAGACGATCGTCGAGATGGAGGACGCCTTTCTGTTCGTGACGGCGGCGAGCAACGGATCGTGCCTCGCGGTGTGGGGCGAGGCGGAGTCCGATATCGGACTCATCGCGTACGAAATGGCTCTGTTGGTCGAGCGCATCGGCCACGCGATGGTGGCGCCGGCCCGCGCCGCCCACCGGGCGGATGCGGGGTGACGCGCCGGGCGGCGCGGCGGACGCGTCTGCCTGGCTCGACGCAGACGCCGGACCGGTGGTCCGGTCGTTCGCGATCACCGGCGGTCGCACCCGCACCGGCATGGCGTTCGACCTGCTCACGCACGTCGTGGCGACCGAGACCGGTGCCGCGATCGCCGCGAGCCTGGCACCGGAGCATCGCGAGATCGTCGATCGCGCGGCGCGACCGGTGTCGATCGCGGAGCTCGCCGGTCACCTGAACCGTCCACTCGGCGTTGTCTGGGTGTTGGTCGCCGACCTGTACGATGCCGGCGCGGTTTCGCTCGACACACCCGAACCCAACAGCCGTCGTCCCGGCGACAGCACATTGAGTGCGGTCATCGACGGATTGCGGTCGCTATAGCCGCGGTCAACGAACGAGTGCGCCAGCCGACGGCACCAACAGAGATCATCGATTCAGACCGATATGCGTACAGCAGCGAACTTGGGAGATTGGCAGGCATGGCGGAAACGGCCACCGCGCCCACCGCGTTCAAGATTCTCGTCGCCGGCGGCTTCGGCGTCGGGAAGACGACGTTGGTGAGCTCGGTCAGCGAGATCATGCCGTTGCGTACCGACGAGATGCTGACCGATGCCGGCGCCGGCACCGACAGTACGGACGGCATCGAGCAGAAGACGACGACGACGGTCGCCATGGATTTCGGGCGGATCACGTTGCCCGGTGACATCGTGCTGTACCTGTTCGGCACGCCCGGGCAGGAGCGGTTCTACTTCGTCTGGGACGAACTCGCCCTCGGCGCACTCGGAGCGGTCGTGCTCGCCGACACGCGCCGCCTGGCCGACTGCTTCCCCGCTCTCGACTACTTCGAGCGCACCGGCACCCCACATGTCGTCGCGGTCAACCGGTTCGACGATGCGCAGCCGTTCGGCGCCGACGCCGTCCGCAAGGCACTCGACCTCGATCCGGACGTACCCGTCGTGCTGTGTGATGCGCGCCGCCGCGACTCCGGCAAGGAGGTGCTGATCTCGCTCGTCCGCCACGTCCTGGATCGCCGCGCCACGCGACGCGCCGACACGATCTTGTGAAGCCTGCCTAAGTCGCCCGCCTAGTTACCGCGCGGCCGTGAGCGCTCCGGAGCGCAGCGACACCGTCGAGCCGCCATCGTTGCCCTGACCACCGTGGCCCCGCGCCCCGCCACCCTGGTCGTTCCAGATGTCACCGAGAGGTGTGGCATAGCGGTCGTTGCTCGTCAACGGTCCGACGCCGAGCGCGTCCTCGATCGTGCG
>DASQPR010000261.1:0-4332 GCA_035643815.1 Micromonosporaceae bacterium
CTACCGGATGCCGTGGCCGATGGCGCTGGCTATGCCGTTCACGGCGACCCTTTACCTCGGCATGACGGTCGACTCAGCGGTCCAACATTTCCGCGGGCGCGGGGCGGCCTGGAAGGGACGCACCTACTCCGGCCGGCAAACGATCGGCCACGGGTCGACGCGCGCCCGCGGCGAACGACCGTAACGCAACGGTCAGAGGGAACGCCCAGGACCGGGAACGTCCAGGACCGCGAGCGGCCAGGACCGGGAACGTCGAGGACCCGGAAGGTCGAGGATCGGGAACGTCGAGATCGGGAGCGGCCAGGACCGGGGCAGCGACTATCGTTCGCTGGCCGCGCGCGCATCATGGAGCGCGCGGGCCCACCAGGAAAGATCCTCGGCCAGCAACTTGAGCTTCGGGTCGAGCGCATCGAACGCGCTGGTGTCGCCCGGATCCTCGGACCGGCGGGCCGGCATCATCACGTCCGGCAAAATGTGCACCGCGTGGCGCAGTGGAGCCATCTCGTATTCGACCGCGACCTGTCGCAGTTGCTCGATGGCGCGCGCCCCACCGACGTTGCCCCAGCCGACGAACGCGATCGGCTTGCGCCGCCACTCGACGAACGTCCAGTCCATCGCGTTCTTCAGCACCGCCGGATAGCCATGGTTGTACTCGGCCGTCAGCACCACGTACCCGTCGGCGCGGTCGATCGCGCGGCCGAGCCGCCCGACCTCCTCGACGGCGTATTCGCGCGGTGCGCGGGCCGGCGGCAAGCCATCGAAGAACGGCAAGGTGAATTCGCGCAGGTCGATGAGTTCGACGTCGAGATCGCCGCACGCGCCCAGGTGATCGATGACCCATCGAGCGACCTTGTCGCCGAAGCGCCCTTCACGTGTCGTACTCGTGATGACCTGGATCAGCATCGCGTGAGACTCCTCCTGCCGTCGGGCGGTCGCCCAAGATTTCCGATCCTATGCCGGTTTTCGGCGCTGCCCGCCGTTGACGATCGCCCAGGCCGACCGGGCCGATCCAGTCCGATCCGGGCCGATCCAGGCGATCAGTGCCGAACATCCAGCCGGCATCAACCCAACATGCGTCATCCGAGCAACCCATCGTCGTAGCACCAACGCCACGCCTCGCCGGGCTCGACGCTGCGCATCACCGGATGCTCGGTCCGTCCGTAATGCGCGGTTGCGTGCCGGCGGGGACTGGAGTCACAACATGCCACGTGTCCGCACGTGAGGCACATCCGCAGGTGCACCCATTCGGTGCCCTCGTCGATGCACTCCCGGCACACGCCGGGCGTATCCGGCCGTTGGGTGCGGGGCGCGTCGCGGAGATGATCACACTCGGCGGAACCGGGCACCAGAGTGAGCTCCTCGACGCGGATGCTGTCCGCTGCCTCCTCGACGCGGTCGATCATGGACTCCTCAAGGTCGAGCATCGCCATTACGACCTGTAACACCTCGTGGTCCAACACTCCGGTGTCGCGTACGCGCAGCAGTTCGCTCCGCTCGGCGTGCAACATCTTCACGCGCAGCTTTCGGTAGCTCTCGCTCGGCGTCCGGCGCTCGGCCTCGCCGGGTCCGAGCCGTTCCCAGGCCGAATTCGTTCGGCTCTGGTCGCGGGCGAGCAACTGTTCGATCAACTCCGGCGGGGTGTCGTCGTCGGCTACATGCCGGAGCAGACGTTCGCCGGCCGTGGTGACCTGTTGCAGGAGGTTTGCGACCTGGAGCGCGTCCTCGGCGCGGCTGGGACCGAACATGTTCATCTTCCGTACCAACCAGGGCAGCGTCGTGCCCTGCACAAGCAGCGTGCCGGCAACCACTACGAGCGCGATCAAAACCAGGACCGGATGGTACGGAGTACTGGCCGGGATCACGAACACGGCGGCGAGTGTCACCACGCCGCGCATACCTGCCCACGAGAGGACGGCCGGAACCTTCCAGGGCGGTGGAGGATCGGCCCGCCTGACAGCCGGGATCCATCGCGGGACGTACGTCGCCGGAAAGACCCAGATCGGGCGTAGCAGCACGACGGCCCCGAGTACGGCGATGCACGCAATGATCAGACGCTCGTGGCCGAGTCCGGCGCGCCAGGCGCCCGTGAGGATCGTCCGGACCTGGAGCCCGATCAGCACAAACACCGCGTTTTCCAGCACGAATTGGATCGTGCGCCAATTCGTGCGTTCGGCGATCCGGGACGAGGCACCCTGCCAGATGGCCGCGTTCTGGCCCAGAATCAGACCCGCCGTGACCACCGCGAGCACCCCGGAGCCATGGATTCGCTCGGCCGGAAGGTAGGCCACGAACGGGGCCAGGAACGAGATCGTCGTGTCGATCACCGGGTCGGTGACCCGGCGCCGGATCATCCCGAGGACGTACGCAACGACCACGCCGACCGCGATGCCGCCGACGACGCTCACCGCGAAATCGCGACCGATGTGCAGGATGCTGACCGCTCCGGCGACAGCGGCTATGGCCGTACGCAGCGTGACAAGCGCGGTTGCGTCGTTGAACAGCGACTCACCCTCGAGGATCGTGACCACGCGCCGCGGTAGGCCGGTCCGGCGGGCAATGGCGGTCGCGGCGACGGCGTCGGGTGGCGCCACGACAGCACCGAGCGCGACGGCGATCGGGAACGAGATCGGCAGCAGCGCCCAGGCCACCAGCGCGACACCGAACGTGGTGAAGAGCACCAGGCCGACCGACAGCAGCATGATCGGGCGTTTGTTGGCCTTGAAGTCGACCAGCGACGTCCGGATCGCGGCCGTGTAGAGCAGCGGCGGCAGGAATCCGACGAGCACGATGTTCGGTGTGAGCTGCAGGTCCGGAACGAACGGCAGGTAGGACCCAGCGATTCCGATGAGCGTGAGAACGAGCGGTTCCGAGATGCCGAAGCGACGGGCCAGGGCACCAGCGGCCGTGGCGACGGCCACCAGGACCGCCAGCCAACCCGCGAGACCCATCGAACGATCATAGGTGACGCGGCGGCAGTGTCGAATCGCTGCTCAACGACGGTGCGGCCGCGTACGCCAAGGCGCCGGTGCCGCGCCGTACGGGCCGAGGAGGCTTCGGCCTCAGGCCTGGGTCGAGCGTGGCGCTGCGGACGGGGCGGCGCCGCCCCCGTTCGTCGCGCGTTCTTCGTCTGTCCAGCGCACGGTATGCGCGCCGACGTGTCCCTGATGGCCCGGTCCGGCGTGGCCGGCCTGCCCGTCGCAGCGAACCGTCAGGTCACCGTCCGCGCCGGGAAACACGTGGGTCGCCGTACACCGGCTGCGCGAACTTTCGTCTTCCCATGCGTCCACCGTCCGAGCCTTGCACAGATGCGGCCGGCCGGCGGGCGACGCCGGCGTCACGACGTCAGCAGGTCGGCGTCAGCAGATCGACATCAGGGGTCGACGTCGGCGGCCCGACGTCAGGCGAGTCGGCGTCAGCGGGTCACGGCGCCCGGAAATAACCGGGCAGTCGCAGGCCCAGCCACGGTCTGCGGCCCCACGCCAAGATCTTGCCGGCGGCAAGCGGCGTCCCGAGACCGGAGCGGCCGTACATCACACGGATGAATGTCCACGGGTCGGCCGACACGTAGCAGTCGATCTTGGCTCCGCCAACCGGACCCTTCGCCACGGTGACCCGGCCATCGTCGATGACCAGGTGCGCGGCCCACGGTTCGGCGCCGCGGAGGCGGATCTCGAACCGCATACGCCGGCCGACCACCCGATCCTGCTTCAGATAGTGCGGCAGTACCGGCAGTGCGGCGTCCACGACCGTACGAGCCCACTCCGTACGGACCGGCCAGGGCTGGTCGGTGGCGCGGGCGATGTCTAGGCCGTGCACGATCGCCTCGCCGAGACTGAGGCCGGCGAGGGTCGATGCCGGCAGGTGCAGATGGGCATGCCACGGTACGAGCGGGTCGCCGTCGAGCGAGCTGATCGCCTCGATGTAGGCCGCGGCGTGCGCCTCGATGTGCTGGCCCAGCCGGTCGATGTCGCGCTCGCCGAGTGTCGCGATCACCAGGTCGTTGAGCGCTCCGATCGCGTCGATCGAACCGGCCGGAGAAGGCACGCCTCGCACCATCGCCGTGCACACCTCGAGGTTGCCGGCGATGTGTGCCGCCACGTCGGTGACGGTCCACCGGTTCGTCGCTGGGGCATTCGGGTCCCGGACGTTTGACAACATGCGGACCAATTGCTTGATCGCGACGCCGAGGTGATCGACCGTCGTGGCCGGATCGGTCGACGACGATGGGGTGGCCGGCGTGGGGGTTTCCGGCACGGAGGCGCGGTTCGTCATATCCGATCTCCGTTCAGGCTACTCCGTAGCGGAGTATCCTCCCCTCGCGTACGGCAGTAA
>DASQPR010000262.1:0-4899 GCA_035643815.1 Micromonosporaceae bacterium
GATGCTCGGCGGCGAGGTGACGCGACGCCACGGTGGCGACGGGCTCGCGCCCGGCACGATCGACGTCACGCTGCGAGGCACGGCCGGCCAGTCCTTCGGCGCGTTCGTCCCACGGGGCGTGACACTGCGCCTGTCCGGCGACTCGAACGACTATGTCGGCAAGGGTTTGTCCGGCGGACGGCTCATCGTCGCGCCCGATCCGGCCGCGCCGTTCGCGGCGGCCGACCGTCCGGCCGGCGAGGCTGCCGAAGACCAGATCATCGCGGGCAACACCGTGCTCTACGGCGCCACCAGCGGGGAGCTTTACCTCCGCGGCCGGGCCGGCGAACGGTTCGCGGTGCGCAACTCGGGCGCCGTCGCGGTGGTCGAGGGCGTCGGCGATCACGCCTGCGAATACATGACCGGCGGTACGGTCGTGGTTCTCGGTACGACCGGCCGCAACCTCGCCGCTGGTATGTCCGGCGGGCTCGCGTACGTGCTGGACCTCAACGCGGACCTCGTCAATCGCGAGCTGGTCGACCTCGATCCGCTTGACGCGGCAGACGAGAAGGACCTGCACGCGCTGCTGACGAACCACGTCGCCACGACCGGATCACCCGTCGCCGAGCGGGTGCTGGCCGCCTGGCCGGACAGTCTGGAGCGCTTCACCGCCGTCGTACCCCGCGACTACAAGGCCGTCGTCAAACAGGCCAACACCAACGGCGCTGTGTCACGTGACCCTTCCGTACCACAGAGCCTTTCCGTACCACAGAGCCTTTCCGTACCACGTAACTCTGAAAGCTCTAACCCGCAGCCCGGGAACGGTGCGCACCCATTGATTCATGTTGGTGGGGCCAGCGTGCCCACGTCGGGATCAAGCCTGACCGCCCAGAGTGGGCACGCTGGCCCCGCCAAGAACGAGATCGAAGCGCAGACCTCGCATGCCTGACCCGACCGGATTCCTGACGACGCCGCGCGAACTGCCCAAGCGGCGGCCCGTGCCGATCCGGCTGATGGACTGGCGAGAGGTCTACACGCAGGCCGACGACGACTTGATCAAGGCACAAGCCGGCCGATGTATGGACTGTGGGATCCCGTTCTGCCATCACGCCTGCCCGCTCGGCAATCGCATCCCGGACTGGAACGACCTCGTGCGCACCGGCGACTTTGCCGGCGCGCTCGACGAACTGCACGCGACGAACAACTTCCCGGAGTTCACCGGCCGGTTGTGCCCGGCGCCGTGCGAGGCCGCCTGCGTGCTCGCGATCCCGAGCGCCGGTGCGGCCGCCGCGCCCGTCACCATCAAGCAGGTCGAGGTCGAGATCATTAATCGTGGGTACGACGCCGGCGCGGTCACGCCCCAGCCGCCGGATTCGTACACCGGCAAGTCGGTGGCCGTGGTCGGCTCCGGCCCGGCCGGTCTGGCCGCCGCGCAGCAGCTCGTACGGGCCGGCCACGCGGTCACGGTGTACGAGCGCGATGCCCAGCCGGGCGGTCTGCTGCGTTACGGAATCCCCGATTTCAAGCTGGAGAAGATCCACGTCGAGCGTCGGGTCGCGCAGATGTCGGCCGAGGGCGTCGACTTTAGGACCGGCGTCGACGTCGGCCGTGACGTGACCGTGGCCGGGCTCCGCGATGAGCACGACGCCGTGTTGCTCGCCTGCGGTGCCCTGCAAGGTCGGGACGTGCGCGAGACGCCCGGACGAGAGCTGGCCGGCGTACACCTGGCGATGGAACACCTCGTCGCCGCGAACAAAGTCATCGGCGGCGAAGCGGCGAGCACGCCGATCGACGCCGCCGGCAAGCACGTGATCATCATCGGCGGTGGCGACACGGCCGCCGACTGCCTCGGCGTCGCACACCGGCAGGGCGCCGCCAGCGTCACGCAACTCGACATTTACCCGACGCCGCCGGACGAGCGCGACGCCGGCCGCGATCCGTGGCCGACCTGGCCCTGGGTGCTGCGGAACTACCCGGCCCACGAAGAGGGCGGCGAGCGCGTCTTCGCCGTCGTGGTCAGCGAGTTCGTCCCGGCCGACGGCGATGGCTCGACGGTCGGCGGCGTACGCATCGACGAGGTGACCGTGACCCGGCGCGACGGCCAGCGCGTCGTGACGCCGGTGCCGGGCACCGGTCGTGTCCTTCGGGCCGACCTCGTCCTGCTCGCCATCGGCTTCGCCGGCACCGATGCTCACCCGGTCACCGAGGAGATGGGTCTGTCCGCTGCGGCGAACGGTGGCATCAGCACCGATGAGGGTTGGCAGGCGACCGGTTCACGACACGCGCCCGACGGCGTGTTCGTGGCCGGTGACATGCATCGGGGCGCATCGTTGATTGTCTGGGCGATCGCCGAAGGGCGGGCCGCCGCCGCGGCGATCCACCGATACCTCGGTGCGGCGGACGAGCTTCCGGCTCCGGTCACGCCGTTCGCGACCCCGATGGACGCGGGTCGGCCGGTCGCCCGCTGAACGCGTCGATCGCGCGGAGAAACCGAGCGGTCGCCGCTAGCGTAATATCGAGCAATTTCGCGGGGTTTGCCGCGCGAGCGTTCACCAAGATTTCGCACCGACGGCAGGGGTCGGACGATCCCTACCTGCGCCGAGGAGACTAGCCTGATGCCCGTGAACCGTCGTGTGAAGATCGTGTGTACCCTCGGCCCCGCCGTGGCCAGCCCGGAACGCATCCGTGGCCTGGTCGAGGCCGGCATGGACGTAGCCCGGATGAACTTCAGCCATGGCGCGCAGGCCGACCACGAGCGCGTCTACAACCTCGTACGCGAGGCCGCCAAGGGGACCGGGCGTGCCGTGGCGATCCTCGCCGACCTCCAGGGCCCGAAGATCCGGCTGGGCCGCTTCGCCGACGGCCCGCACGAGTGGCGCACCGGGGACTCCGTCGTGATCACCAGTGACGACATCGCCGGAACGGCGTCGCGGGTGTCGTGCACGTACAAGAAGCTCCCGCAGGAGGTCCGCGCCGGTGACCGGCTGCTGATCGACGACGGCAAGGTCGCGGTCGAGGTGAAGGGCGTGCTCGGCACCGACATCAGCTGCCTCGTCATCGAAGGCGGTCCGGTCTCCAACAACAAGGGCATCTCGCTGCCGCATGTGGCCGTTTCGGTGCCGGCCATGTCGGAGAAGGACATCGAGGATCTGCGGTTCGCGCTGCGCTTAGGCGTCGATCTCGTCGCGTTGTCGTTCGTCCGGTCGCCCGAGGACATCAAGGGCGTGCATCAGATCATGGACGAGGAAGGCATCCGCGTGCCGGTTCTCGCGAAGATCGAGAAGCCGGAAGCGGTCGACGCGCTCGAGCAGATCGTGCTCGCCTTCGACGGGACGATGGTCGCCCGCGGCGATCTCGGCGTCGAGATGCCGCTCGACCAGGTGCCGCTCGTGCAGAAGCGCTGCGTACAGCTGGGCCGCGAGAACGCGAAGCCCGTCATCGTCGCCACCCAGATGCTCGACTCGATGATCGAGAATTCACGCCCGACCCGGGCCGAGGCGTCCGACGTCGCCAACGCGGTGCTCGACGGCGCCGACGCCGTGATGCTCTCCGGCGAGACGAGCGTCGGCAAGTTCCCGATCCTCACCGTGTCGACGATGGCGAAGATCATCGAGACGACCGAGGGCGGTTCGCTGGACGTGCCGAGCCTCCAGCACGCGCCGCGTACGCGGTCGGGCGCGCTCACCATCGCGGCCCGCGGCATCGCGGAGGCGATCGGTGCGAAGGCGCTCGTCGCGTTCACCCAGACCGGCGACACCGTGCGTCGCCTGTCGCGGCTGCATTCGAACCTGCCGCTGATCGCCTGCACGCCGGATCCGAAGGTGCGCAGCCAACTCGCGCTGTCGTGGGGCGTCGAGACGGTCGAGGTGCCAAACGTACGGCACACGGACGACATGTTCCGCAGCGTCGACGGCGCCCTGCTCGCGATCGGTGGTGCCGAACCGGGGGACTACGTGGTGATCGTCGCCGGCACACCGGCCAACACGCCTGGGTCGACGAACACCCTGCGCGTGCACCAGATCGGCTCGCTCGTCGAACAACACTGACGACGCACTGACGACGCGATGACGGCCTCCCGATGACGACGACGCCGACCGGCCAGGACGCCGTCGACCTGCTGCTGCGAGTGCTCGATCTGGAACGATTGGGTGACGCATCGTTTCGCGGCATGAGCCCGCCGGTCGGGCCTCAGCGCGTGTTCGGAGGGCAGGTCGCCGGCCATGCTCTGGTGGCCGCCGGCCGTACGGTGGAGCCGACCCGTACCGTCCACTCGTTGCACGGCTACTTCGTCCGAGGCGGCGACCCGGCCGAACCGATCGCGTACGAGGTGGAAAACGTACGGGACGGGCGGTCGTTCTCGGTCCGGCGCTCGGTCGCGATCCAACACGGCAAGCCGGTCTTCTTCATGGCCGCGTCGTTTCACCGGGCCGAAAAGGGCCTGGATCACCAGGTGACGGCTCCGATCGGCGTACCCGGGCCGGACGAGTTGCCGACGATGAGCGAACGGCTCGCGCATGCTCCGGAGCGGCAGAACATCTGGGCCGTCATACCGCGACCGATCGACGTCCGCTACGTCGGCGAGCCTGGGTGGGTGCGCCCCGGCGACCGTCCAGCGGCCGAACGGCAACAGGTATGGATGCGCATCGACGGCAAGCTGCCCGACGATCCGCTCGTGCACGCGTGCGCGCTCACGTTCGCCTCCGACCTGACACTGCTCGACTCCGTCCTGTCGACCCACGGCGAGGTCTGGGGGCCGGGCGGCTACATCGGGGCAAGCCTCGACCATGCGCTCTGGTTTCACCGGCCGTTCCGCGCCGACGAGTGGTTCCTCTACGACTGTGTGAGTCCGTCCGCGTCCGACGCGCGCGGCCTCGCCACCGGGCGGATGTTCACGCAAGACGGCCGGCTCATCGCGAGCGC
>DASQPR010000263.1:0-19834 GCA_035643815.1 Micromonosporaceae bacterium
CGAACTTCCGAGCGACCGCGGCCCCGACGCTGCCCTTAGACTCAGCCGGTTCACCACGGTCCGACGGCGGGTGGCTGGCCGGCGATCAGGCGAGCTTGTCCTGCGTGTAGCCGGTGGGTGTCTCACATATTGTGAAGTCCCAGCTGTCCAGCATCGTCATGGCAGTGCGCTCCAACTCGTCTCGGCTGTCGTTGAAGGTCTTCTTCATCCGTCGGCGTTCCTCGTGGGAGGGGAAGGAGCGCAGCCACACGAACCTGTTCGGATTTTCCAGGTCGATGAGCGGTCCGAGGATCCCGATGCCGTGTGAGCGGAGCGCCGGGACTTGCGTTTCAAAGAACTGTAGGAACTCAGTGCGTCGGTCAGCCTTGACCCGGTAGGTGCAGACTTCGATGATCATGATCCCTCCTCTGCGGGCGATGCCGGATGCCGCCGTTGCGCTGCTCCGATCGCGCTGATCGAACGCCGGCCGGCGTAGTGCCCGGAGGGCGTACCCCGGCGCACGATCCCTCTGTACGACGTGAGCCCGTGATCAATCCGAGGCGCGTGGCTGGTTGGTGCACGTGAGACTGTGCAGTCGCATACGGTGCTTGGTTTCTCCAGGTCGACTCGCGGAACTACTGATCGTCGGCTCGTGAGCCTGGACTGTGGATCCGGCCGACCGCGGGCCACGCGCGCACTGCAACTATGTACGTCGAAGGCTGGTGCGGGGAGCCGATACCAGCCATCGACCAGAAAAATAGGTCAGGCGCCGACGGCCATCGTCTCGCGATTCTCGTTCACCGTGCCGTTGTCGGCGATAATGTCGGTCGGCTTGCGGATAAACAACGCCGCCAATAGACCGGCGACGGCAAAGAGCATCGCACTTGCGGTGAACGCGACGTTGTAGCCGTGTATCGCGCCACCCACCCGGGCCGCCGGGGATGTGCCGTGCGTGACCGCGAAGCTCGCGACGGTCGTGGTGAAGATGGTGTTCAGCAACGCGGTGCCCAGCGATCCGCCGACCTGCTGCGTCGTATTCACCATCGCGCTGGCCACGCCGGCGTCGTGGTTCCCGACGCCGGACAGTGCCGTGGCGCCTAGCGGCACGAACAGCAGGCCCATGCCGATGCTCATCGCGACGAACGCCGGCAGGATCGCCGTGACGTACGACGAGTTCGCGTCGAGCTGGGTCAGCCACACCATCGCGGCCGTCGCCAGCACGCCACCGATCGTCATCAGGATCCGCGGACCGACGCGTGGCAGGAACTGTGCTGCGATGCCGGCAGCCAAGATGAGGCCGCCCGAGAACGGCAGGTAGGCGATTCCAGTCTTTAGCGGGCTGTAGTGCTGGGTCTGCTGCAGGTAGAACGTCATGAACAGGAACATGCCCAGCAGCCCGGCGCCGACCAGGATCGATACCAGATATGACGTCGCCCGGTTGCGGTCGGTGATCACGCGCAGTGGCAGGAGCGGGTTGTTCGTGCGCGACTCCCACCACAGGAACGCGGCGAGCAGCGCCAGCGCGGACACAAGCATGCTGATCGTCACCGGCGCCGCCCAGCCGTTCGTCGACGTGCCGTGCGGCTTGGCCGCCTCGGTAAAGCCATAGACGAGGGCGACCAGGCCGAGCGTCGCGAGGACCGCACCGGGGATGTCGTAGCGCGTGTTGCCCTGCGCCTTGCTTTCGTGGACCAGCGGTATGGCGGCGACGAGCGCGATGATCGCGATCGGGATGTTCACGAACAGGCACCAGCGCCACGACGCGTACTGCGTCAGCACGCCGCCGGAGATCAGACCGATCGCGGCGCCGCCACCGGAGATCGCGCCGTAAACGCCGAACGCCTTCGCGCGCTCCTTCGCCTCGGTGAACGTGACCGTCAGCAGGGACAGCGCGGCCGGTGCGAGCAGCGCGCCGAACGCGCCCTGCAACGCGCGGGCACCGAAGAGCATGCCCTCGTTGACCGCGAACCCGCCGAGCGCCGAAGCGCCAGCAAAGCCGATCAGCCCGATCATGAACGTGCGCTTCCGGCCGAAATAGTCGGCGATGCGGCCGCCGAGCAGCAAGAGGCCACCGAACGTGATCGTGTAGGCGGTGACGATCCATTGGCGGTCGGCGTTGCTGATGTCCAGCGCGGCCTGCGCGTGCGGCAGCGCCACGTTCACCACGGTGGCGTCGAGGACGACCATCAACTGCGCCAGCATGATCACCACCAGGGCCCACCAGCGGCGGTCCGGAGGTGCGGTGGCGCGGACCCCGGCCGCCGGTGCCGTTGCCACGGCGTTATCTTGCGGCATTTTCTTCTCCTTCAAGGCAAAAGTGACTGCCACGCACACGCTACGAGCGCGCGGTTATCCCACCGCGTCCGCGACGTTACGGACCGGCGATCATTCCAAACCGGGGGGTTTAGGCGCCCTTCCTCAGGACGGGCAGGAGAACATCATCGACGACGTGTACGACAAAATCGTCGTCGAGACCGGTCTCCGCCCACAACTTCCTGGTCAGGACCATAGAGTGAAGGACCTCGTGCAGTAGTTCGGCCGAGGTGTCGGCGGGGATCTCGCCCCGAGCCACGGCGTTGCCGATGATGGTCAGATACACCGGATGCTTCATTTCGTAGATGAGCTGATGCAGCGTGCGCGCCAGCTCGGCGTTGCGGGTCGCCGCGGTGAGCAGTCCGGTGATGACGGCGCCGTCGGGACTGTTCGCGACCTGACACGCGCCGGTCATGAGCGCGATCAGGTCACTGCGGAGCGATCCGGTGTCCGGCGCCACTGGCGAATCGCCGAAGCGATGTCCCAATGCCTCCGTCACCAGGTCCGGCTTGTTGGGCCAGGCCCGGTAGATGGTCGCCTTGCTGGCGCGGGCCCGCGCTGCGACGGCGTCCATCGACATCCGGTCGTATCCGACCTCGCACAGCAGGTCGAAGACCGCGTCGCAGATGGCTTCGTGACGGTCTGACCGCGCCGCCGCGACAACCAGGTCCATGACACGCTCTCCTTTCCGGCTGCAAGTGCATGATGTTCCGATCGACCGCGCTGACGGCAACCGGTCCGCCGCGGTCCGCATCCGGTTCTGACCCAAACCGGCGGCTGACCAAGGCCGTCCCGATCACGTCGACACGATCGGTGTTCTTACGGTGACGCTACTCCGGATCGGAGGTGTACGGAACCGTTTCGTACACCTCGAGATACGTGACCGTCGCCACAGCGAATCTGCGGCACATCCCGAACGGTTACGGGCGGCCCCGTCAGCGGGCCAGATAACGAGTTTGGCACCGTCGCACGCCGGTCGTACACCGAAATAGCCCTGGTCCGGATGCCTTGTGACCGGTTTCACGACGCCGGCCGACCGTCCCAACTGGACGGTCGGCCGGTCGCCAGGTGATCGGTACTACTGGTGGCCGCTGATCGGATGTGGCACGTACGGCTCCTCGAGCGCCGCGATCTCGTCGTCGGTCAGCACCAGATCGAGGGCGGCGACGGCATCGTCGAGGTGGTTCGGTTTCGTCGCACCGACGATGGGCGCGGTTACGCCGGGCTTGCGGGCCACCCAGGCGAGCGCGACCTGCGCGCGCGAAATGCCGCGCTTCTCCGCGACCTCGGCGACACGGTCGATGATCGGGCGGTCGATCTCCATTGTCGTGGCCGCCAACGATCGACCGAACGGGTCGGTCTCCGATCGCGCTGTCTTCGTCTCGGGGTCGCGGGTCAGCCGGCCCCGCGCCATCGGGCTCCACGGGATGATGCCGACGCCCTGGTCGATGCAGAGCGGGATCATCTCCCGCTCTTCCTCGCGATAGAGCAGGTTGTAGTAGTCCTGCATGGACACGAACCGCGTCCAGCCGTTGCGGTCGGCCAGATACAGCGCCGTCGCGAACTGCCAGGCGTACATGGACGACGCACCGATATAGCGCGCCTTGCCCGCCTTGACCACGTCGTGCAGCGCCTCGAGGGTCTCCTCGATCGGCGTCGTCGGGTCCCATCGGTGGATCTGGTAGAGGTCGACGTAGTCCATGTTCAGCCGCCGAAGGCTGTTGTCGATCTCGGACAGGATCGCCTTACGCGACAATCCGCCGCCGTTGGGTGCCTTGCGCATCACGCCGTGCACCTTCGTGGCGATCACGACCTCGTCGCGCGGCGCGAAATCGGCCACCGCCCGGCCGACGATCTCCTCGCTGCTGCCGGCCGAGTAGACGTTCGCCGTGTCGATGAAGTTGATGCCGAGCTCCAGTGCCCGCTTCAGGAACGTTCGGGACTCGTCCTCCGGCAACGACCACGGGTGGCCGCCGCGATCCGGTTCTCCGTAACTCATCGCGCCCAGACAGATCTTGGAGACTTCCAGGCCGGTCTTACCAAGCTTCACGTACTCCATGCGTCCATCCTTGTACACCAGGCTTGTACAGCGGGCCGCGCTCGGCTGATCCGGCCGATCTGCGAGAGTTGTCCCATGGCTACCGACCTCGCCCTTCCTGTCGCGCCGGCCAACGCGCTCACCGCACGGTGGATTCACGCGATCGGCAACCATCCGACCGTCAGTTCCGGCGCGGCCGTATGGCCGTTGCTCGCGATCGTCGCCAGCGCCGCCGCGGGTGCGGCTCGCGATGAACTCGCGGCCGCGGTGGGTATCGACCCGGATACGGGTACGCCGGCGGGCCGCGCTCTGCTCGACGCGTTGACCGGCGCCGATGGTGTCAGCGCGGCGCTCGGGTTGTGGAGTCGGGCCGAGTTGCCGATCCGGCCGGAATGGCTCGGCGAGCTTCCGGCCGGCGTACACGCTAAGTTCACCGGCGACCTCGGCGCCGACCAGGCGATGCTCGACGCGTGGGCCCGGGACCGGACCGACGGCATGATCAAGCGGATGCCGGTACGGATCGACCCGTCGACGTTGCTGCTGCTCGCCAGCGCGCTCACCGTCCGTACGACATGGCGGCAGCCGTTCGGCAAGACCCGGTCGCCCGGCATGTGGCCGCTGATGAGCCGCACCACCGATGCCCCGTCGATCGTACGAGCCAACCAGTCCGTCGCCTGCGTACGCATCGAAGGCGACAACGGTATCGACGTGGAGCTCGTGATCGGTCCGGTTGGCGTGCCCGCGAATCAGACACTGTCCGCCGGATTCGCCGTGGTCACCGGCGCGTCCGAGGCCACCGACGGCGACGAATTACTCGACGGCGCGCCGGCGCCAGGCATCGTTGTCGATCACACGGTCAGCACTACAAACACGCCGCAATGTGTCGTCGAGGCGCCGAAGTTCACCGTACGGGCAAGCCATGACCTCACCGCGTTCCCCGACGTCTTC
Organism: Micromonosporaceae bacterium; assembly: GCA_035643815.1. GTDB lineage: Bacteria > Actinomycetota > Actinomycetes > Mycobacteriales > Micromonosporaceae > DASQPR01. The sequence goes on from DASQPR010000263.1 coordinate 5,279, forward strand.
GGGCTCAACACCGTGCTGGACCCGAGCCAGCAGCGCCTGCCCGGAATTAGCGAGCGACCGATCGCCATCGGCAAGGCGGCGCAAGATGCAATGGCCGAGTTCACCGACACGGGGTTCCGCGCCGCCGCCGTGACCGCGATGACCATGCGGCCGGCCGGGATGGTGCGGCGGATACAGGAGTACGAGGTACGGCGTGTGACGGCGACCTTCGACCGTCCGTACGGGTTCCTGGCCGTACATCGGGCGACCGGTCTCGTCCTCGTCTCCGGCTGGGTCACGGCGCCCGACGCGGACTAGAGTTCCCGGCCGTGGACCTTCTCGATCCCGTACGTCTCGTGGACGGCGCCGCGCTCGCCGTCGCCGCCGACCGGCTCACCGGAAAGGTCGTGCGAACGCCACTGCTGCCGAGTGCGCGACTCTCCGACGAATTCGGCGTGCCGGTGCTTCTCAAAGCCGAAAACTTGCAACACACCGGCAGCTTCAAGGTGCGCGGCATGATGAACGCGATGCTGGCCCGCGCGGCGAGCGACGATCCGCCGGCCGGCGTGACCACGTTCTCGGCCGGCAACGCGGCCGCCGCGACGGCGTACGCCGCCCGGATCCTCGGCATCCCGGCCACGGTCTGTATGCCGCCGGGCGCGGTCGAGGCGAAGGTGGAGGCCGTGCAGCGGTACGGCGGCGAGATCGTGTTTACCGACGATCTCGTCGGCACCTGCCACCGGCTCGCGGCCGAACGGAACTACCTGGCGTTGCACCCGTTCGACGACCCTGACGTGATCGCCGGTCAGGGCACGGTCGGCGTCGAACTGATGGCCGACTGCCCGGAGCCCGCCCTCGTCCTGGTGCCGGTCGGCGGCGGTGGGCTGATCTCGGGTGTGTCGGCGGCAATACGCGCGGCGCAATCCGTCCGTACCACTGAAGTTGTCGGAGTGGAACCGGCGACGGCGAACGCGATGACCCACGCGCTCGCGACCGGCGTGGCGCAGGCACCGCCGATCAAGCCGTCATCGATCGCGGACGGCCTCGCGGCGCCGTTTGCCGGGCCGAACACGCTCGCGCACGTGCAGGCGAACGTGGACCGTGTGGTCACGGTCGAGGAGACCGCGATCCGCGACGCGTGGTGGTCGTTTATTGATGCGACCAAGCTGCTCGTCGAGCCGTCTTCGGTGGTCGGGCTGGCCGCCCTGCGGTCCGGCGCCGTCGCCGTCCCAGCGGCCGGACCGATCGTGCTCGTCGTCTCCGGCGGCAACGCGGCCCGGTCGGGCATCGCGTCGGTCACCGCTTAGCCCTTTCCGGCGGTACGGCAACCGGAACGGTCACGGCGTTGGGGCGGCGGTCAGTCCGGCGCAACCCCGTAGCGAGGCATAGCGCTTGGCGATCGCCCCGCCCTTGGCGCCGGTGGCGATGACGGGCTGACCCGTGCCCGACACGATTGCCGGTGTGAACGCCGCCTTGTACGGCTCGTCACTGCCCGGGTGCAACGTCAGCTTGAGCACGCCGGTCTCGGTACTCCACGAGTTGATGTACCACAGGAAGTTGCCCATCCCGTACGCCACGAACGTCTTGCCGAGCCATCCGCTGCCCTGCAGCGTGTGCACGTGTGAGCCGATGATGATGTTCGCGCCGGCGGCGGCCATCTGCTTGGCCAGTGTCTTCTGTGAACCGTTCGGGCACGAGTCGCCCTCGGTGCCCCAGTGCATGAAGACGACCACGATGTCGGCGCTGCGGTGTGCGGCCTTGATCGCGGCCAACGTCCGGCTCAGGTTGTTGGCGATCGCTTCACCGGACCGGCTCGCAGTGGCGATCCACGAGCTCGACAGTTCTTGGACGTCGGAGACACCGAGGTATGCGATGCGGGTGCCCCGTACGGTCGTGATCCATGGAGCCCATGCGGCGTTGGCATCCGGCCCGGCCCCGTACACGGGGAAGTCCTTTGCGTTGGCGGCGGCTAGCGTGTCGGACAGGCCAATCCGCCCGTAGTCGAGGATGTGGTTATTCGCGATCGTCACCGCGTCCACTCCGGCCGCCCGCACCGCGTCGAAGGCCGACGGCGTCGTACGGAAGTGGAACGTCTTCGGCTGCGGAGTGCCGCGACTGGTGACCGCCGTTTCGAGATTCAGCGTCGTCACGTCGGCCGCCGACAGCAGCGGCGTGATCGATGGTCCGAACGCCGTGGTCGGATCGTTCAGAAGCTTCGCCGTGCGCGCGACGAAGTGCACGTCGCCGGCGAACTCCAGCGTGATGTCCGTGGCCGTCGGCGCATTTGGTCCCGACGATGAGCCGGTCGGCGACGCGGCGGTCGACCCGGCCCCCGACCCGCCCGGCCGGCCACTCGCGAACGACGCGTGCGCATCGGGGCTGCCCGCGCCGATCTGACATGCGGCGACCAGGGACGTGGCCGCGAGGAGGACGAGCGGCGCCGACAGGCGGTTGAGCCGGCGGTGCGCGCGGCGCGTGCGGTGCGGTGGGGGAAGTGGCACCGCGTCAATTTACGACAAACCGCGCGCAACCGCCTCGCTCGTTCGGACGATGCGGGCTATGGATGCCGCTCGAACTCCGCAGGCGTCGCCCCGATTCTGCGTCCGGCCCGATTCGGCGTCCGGCGCGACTCGGCGTCCGGCCCGATTCGGCGTCCGGCCCGATTCGGCGTCCGGCCCGGCCGGCCAGGAGACAAAGGTTACTGACTGATTGATTAGTTAATGGTTGCCGCTCGCCTGACCGCGGCCGTAGCGTGGGCGGCGGCTGTCGCCAAAATCGGCCGTGTCCGACAGTCAGCCGGGCCCGATCGTCGGCCGTGCCCGGATCGGTGCAGTCCATCGGTGCCGTGTGGCGATGGGCCTGCGACCCCTCTGGGGACGGGCTGATCGGCCGGATCGTGCGGGCCGACGTGCCCGAGGGTCGACGCTAACCGCCAGCTACCACGACGCGATGGAGAGAAAATTTCATGACGGTGAATGGTGCGACACGCCCAGGCGCCGGCCCACGGCTGCGGGCCTGATCCGTCATGCGCACCGCGGCCCGCCGTTACCGCGCGCTGTTCGTCGCGCCCGGTGTTCGGCCTGTCTTCATCGCCTCGCTGATCGGTCGGCTCCCGATCGGCATGGCGACGCTGCTGTTCGTGCTGGTCGTGCACGCGGGAATCGGCTCCTACGCCGTCGCCGGCCTCGCCGCCGCGGCCAACTCGGCGGCCACCGCGGCGTTCGGTCCGCCCCTCGGCCGGCTCGCCGACCGGGGGCACGCCTCGATCGTGCTGGTGACGACCGGACTCGCACAGGGCGCCGCCTTCGTCGTACTGGTCATCGTCCTGCACGCGCACGTACAGGCCTGGGTCGTCGTCGCGGTCGCGGCCGGGATCGGCGCGGTCAACCCACCGATCGCCGCTGTCACCCGCACCGTCCTGCCCCGGCTGGCGCCGGACGAGCCAACCCGACGGACGGCGTTCGCGCTCGACGCTCTGCTCGTCGAAATCACGTACGTCGTCGGCCCGGCGACGGTCGGCGTCGTGTCGGCGATTCTCGACGGATACGCCGCCACGCTCCTCGCGGCCGCGCTAACCACCGGCGGCGCACTCTGGCTCGCCGCTGCACGTCCGGTCCGCCACGGGTACGTGGTCGAGCGGGCGCCGCAGCATGGCGCGGCACGATGGCGGCGGCTGATCGGCCCGCTCGGCAACGGCGGGCTGCGTATCGTGCTTGTCGTTTCGGCATTGCAGGCGGCCTCGTTCGGCGTGCTCGAAGTGGCGATTCCCGCCTACATGAACGCGCGCGGTCAGGCGGCCGTGGGCGGCCTGCTGTTTTCGGTGTGGAGCGCCGGATCGATCGTCGGTGGCCTGTGGTTCGGCGGCCACGACTTCCGTACGCCGCTGCACCGGCAATACACGATCCTGATGGGCCTGAACCTGGTCGGCTTCACCGGCATGCTGTTGGCCAACGGACCGATCACGCTGGCTGTGTTGCTGTTCGCGGCCGGGTTGGTGATTTCGCCGACCACCGCCGTGGAGGGCGCCCTGGTCACCGATCTGGCGCCGCGCCACCAGACCACCGAGGCATTCACCTGGTCCGGCACCGCGATCTATCTCGGGTTCGCACTCGGTTGCGGCCTAGCCAGCGTCGTGATGTCCAGCTCGCTCGGCAACGGCAGCGCGCTGACCATGGCCATCACCCTTGCGATCGGCCTATGCGCCCTCGGCACCGTGCTCGCCGTCGCCGGTCGGCGAGCCCTGGCCCGACGCCCGTACGGTGGCGGCGAAACCACCACGGCGTACGCACACTGAGCCGGCGAAGTTAACTGTCCCGTCAGTCAGCATCGGAGGGCGGCGGCCCGACACCGTTTCGGCTACCGTATCTGCTCGTGACCCGAAGATCGGCCGAGGTGAGACTCGACGCATTGCTGCGGACGGCGTGCGATGTCATCCTCGCGCGCGGCCTGCCGAACACCCGGACGGCCGACGTCGCCGCTGCCGCTGGTGTCAGCCAGGCGCTCGTTTTCTATCACTTCGAGACGAAGAACCGGTTGCTGGCACAGGCCTTCGCGTACGCGGCCGAGCAGGACCTCGCCCGCCTCGACGACGTGCTGGGCTCCGCCTCGACACCGCTCGTCAAACTGCGCAAGATCCTCAGGATGTACGTACCGACCGGCAGCTCGAAGGCCTGGGCGATGTGGATCGACGGCTGGGCCGAGTCGATGCGCGTGCCGGAGTTGGAGGCCGTATCCCGCCGGCTGGATCTGCGGTGGAAGGAAGGCCTGACCGACGTCATCGCCGCCGGCGTGAAGTACGGCACGTTTACCTGCGACGACCCGGCGGGCGCCGCGTGGCGTCTGATCGCGCTGATCGACGGCCTCGCCTTGCAGGTCACCGTCCACGAGAAGGTCATTTCCCGCCGGCAGCTCACCGACTGGGTGCGCATCGCGGCGGCTCGCGAGTTGGGCCTCGCCGTCGACGATCTCGGCTAGGGCGGCGTCGGACGCCGAGCAGTCCGGTGCTACCGCAGCCGAGCCGGTCGGGGGTTGCCGCATGCGTACCCCCGAATTCGCCGCCCGCTTCGGGCGATAGCGTGAAGGACGCGGCAACGCGAGCCGACCGGACACCGCGTGGCCGGACGTCGATGAGGAGCGTGCGAATGAGCCAGGCACACGTGGGATACGCGACCATGCTCGAGCAATTCGATCCGGTCGAGGCGACGCGCCTGACCGCGCTCGCCGAGCAAGCCGGATTCCGTGGCGCGATGGTCGCCGACCACTTCCAGCCGTGGGTGCCGGCCCAGGGCAACGCCTCGTTCGTCTGGAATGTGCTCACCGCGATCGGCGAACGTACGACCGAGGACATGGGGCCCGGCGTGACATGCCCGTCGTTCCGTTTCCACCCGGCGATGGTGGCGCAGGCTTCGGCCACGCTCGCGGCCATGTACCCGGATCGGCACTGGCTCGGCCTTGGCTCGGGCGAGGCGCTCAACGAACACATTGTCGGCGGCTACTGGCCGGAAGCCCACGAGCGCCTGTCGCGCATGTGGGAGGCCATCGACATCATCCAGAAGCTCTTCACCGGCAAGGACGTCAAGCATCGGGGCCAATTCTTCCATCTCGAAACAGCGCGCTTGTGGTCCATGCCGGCGTCGCCGCCACCGATCTACATTGCGACCTCCGGACCGATCACCGCGAAGCGCGCCGGCAAACAGGTGGACGGCATCATCACTCCCGGTGCGACGCTTGACAAGATCGGGAACCTGTTCGATCGCTTCGACGCCGGCGCGAAGGAAGCCGGCCGCGAAGCCGGCACTCAGGTCAAGATCCTTCAGCTGCACCTGTCGTGGGCGCCGACCTACGAAGAGGCACTCGCGAACGCGATGCACGAATGGCCCAACGGCGGCATGAAATTCCCGAAGGGCGACATCCGATCCCCGCACGAATTCGAACAGATGGCCAAGCTGGTGCGACCGGAAGACTTCGAGGGCCGCATGCTCATCTCGTCCGACCCGGACGCGCACCGCGCGGAGATCCAGCGGTTCCTCGATACCGGCGTCGACCGTGTCTACCTCCACAACGTCGGCCGCAATCAAACTGAGTGGATCGACGTGTTTGGTCGTGACGTCCTGCCCAAGCTAGCCAGCTAGGCCTCGCGGATAGGAGAATATTCGGCCGCGCGGATGGCCGAGCCGGGACAGGATGAGGGCGTGACGACCGACATCGAGACGCCGCGACTGCGGCTTCGCCGGTTCACCGCCGGCGACGAGGATCTTCTGGTCGAACTGGACGGCGACCCGGCGGTGATGGAGTTTCTCACCGGCGGAAAGCCGACGTCTCCGGAACGCATTCGCCACGAGATCCTGCCCCGGCTGCTCGGCTTCTACGAACGCTGGCCGCACTGGGGCTACTTCGCCGGCGAGGTGCTCGACACCGGAGCGTTCATCGGCTGGTTCGCGATGCGTCCAAAGGACGGCTACCCGGACGACGTCCCCGAGCTCGGCTACCGGTTGCGTCGATCCGCCTGGGGTCACGGGTACGCGACCGAGGGCTCGCTCGCACTCATCGACAAAGCGTTCGGCGAGTGGGGCGCGACAACGGTCATCGCCGAGACGATGGCGGTCAACACGAGATCCCGCAACGGGATGGAGAAATGCGGCCTGAGTCATGTCCGCACCCGCCACGACGAGTGGGACGAGCCCATCCCCGGGACCGAACACGGCGAGGTCGAGTACGCCGTCACCAAAGGCGAGTGGCTCGAACGCAAGGCACGCTTCCTCGGCTGAGCGTGAGCCGGTGAGCCGGTGCGGGGCTTGTTTGTTAGCCTCCCGGTTCGTGAGCCTCAACGTTACGGTCGTAAACGCTTGCCAACGCGCTGGTGGGGGCGGGAGTCCGACGGCGGTGGTCGATGAGACGTCGTTGACTGATGCCGACCGTTGCGCGGTCCCGGTCGCGGTGGGTACATCCCATGTCGCGTTCATCTCCACCGAGGAACACGCTTCCGGCAACCACCCATCCGTCTCGCTGCGTTTCTTCACCGAGACCGGAGAGCTACCGGCCTGCGGGCACGGCACCGTCGCGGCGCTGGCGGTGCTCGCCCGACGCGCCGGGACGCGGCAGTACGAAGCGGTGCTCCGCTCAGGCGGCCGGACCTTCCTCGGCCGGGCCGATGGCGGCGCCGATCGGTACACGGCTGTTTTCGACCCCGGACCCGTCGAGCTGCGTACCCCTCCCACCGCGGACTACGAACCGATCCTCTCCGCTTTGGGCATCGATATGAGGGAGGCGTCCGCGCGGTGTCGCATCGCATCGGTGGGCCGTCAGCGGATGCTGGTGCAAGTCTCGGATCGAACGGTCCTTGCGGATCTGGCACCTGACATGATTCGGCTCCGCGAGGCGTGTGACCGCCGGGATCTGTTGGGCTGCTTCGTCTACACCACGCCATCACGAGACGGACGCGCGGCGGCCCGTATGTTCGCCCCGTCGATCGGTGTGCCCGAAGACATCGCCAACGCCAACAGCACCGCCTGCCTGGCGGCGCACCTGGCCGGCCGGGGCTTCTCCGCACTCGATGTCGACATGGGCGATTCACTCGGCGTACCGTCCACGATCGCTGCCACCACCCGACCCGGCCCCGAAGGCCCGCTGGTCCGCGTCGGCGGCGTCGCAACGATCACCACGGACATCTCCCTCGTCTGATCGACGCTCGCGGCGGCGGCCGCTGAGCCGGCCAAGCCGCGCCGCCGGCGGGCCGACACCGCCGGCTCGTCAGGTCGTCGGTTACCGCGACGATCCGGTGAGACCGATGAGCGTGGCGACCGTGAGGTCGCCGAGTGTCGGGAGGTGGTAACCCCCTTCGTGTACGGCGACGATCGGCCGGCCGAGATCGGCGATCAGGGCACCGGATCGTCGGTATCCGTCCCGGGTCACCTGCAATGGACTCTCCGGGTCGTCGGCGGCCGCGTCGACACCGAGCGACACGACGACCGCGTCGGGCCGGAACGCCGCCGCTGCCGCACACACCTCGGTCAGGCCGCCGAGCCAGGCGTCATCGTCAGATCCGGGCGCCAGTGGCACGTTTCGGTTCGCGCCCGTCCCGGCGTCGCGACCGGTCTCGTCGGCGTAGCCGGCGTAGTGCGGAAACCAGCCGGCGCCGGGATCGACGTGTACGGAACCGTAGAACACGTCGCCGCGACCGTAGAACACGGCCTGCGTACCGTTGCCGTGGTGCGCGTCGATGTCCACGACGGCGACCCGACCGATCCCGGCCGCCCGCAATGTCTCGACGGCCACGGCCGCGTTGTTGAGATAGCACGAGCCGCCGAACGCCGTACGGGTGGCATGGTGTCCGGGCGGCCGACAGATCGCGTACGCCACCGGTTCTCCGCCCGCGACGAGGTCGGCCGCGGTCTGGGCGGCGTCGATCGCGGCACGAGCCGCTCGCCACGTCCCCTCACCGACGAGCGTCATCGTGTCGTACATGTATCGACCGGCTCGACCGTGGGTGGCGTACGGCGACCGGACCGGCAGGCCGTCGAGCATGCCGTCGGTCGGGAACACGTACGGCACCACATTGTGCTGGTATTCCTGGTATCCACGCGCGACCCACTCGTCGTACACGGTCGCGAGATGAGTCAACAGGCCGTTGTCATGGACACGCCGCAGCGCCGAGTCATCATGCGGTTCGGCCGCCACGATTCGCGCTCCGGCGGCGGACAACGCCTCCCGGATGACCAGTGCGCGCTCGGGCAACTCGGTGCCCGGTGTCGGAACGCCGATCCAGATCTCGGCCCCCGACACATGCGCCAGCGTGTCCTCGGCCCACACCGCGGGCAATTGCAGCATTGCGAACTCCTCGAATCCTTCGGTGGTCGGGGGCCGACGCGTAGCGCTGCCGCGAGGCCTCGGCGATCCTGATCGGCAACCCATCGGGGGCGAACCGTTAGGCTGCCGCCATGCCACGCGCAGCGGACATCGGCCTCCGGATCGGCCTTCTGCCACCGGGCCCTACGGCGTCGATCGTGGACGTGCCCGGCGTCGGCGTCGGCCACGCCACGGTCTGGCGCGACGAACCGGCGCCCCCGGACGGACGCGGCGCCGCGCGGACCGGTGTCACGGTGATCGATCCCGGTGGCAACCTCTTCCGCGCACCGATCCCGGCCGGAGGTGCCGTGCTCAACGGCGCCGGCGAATGCACCGGGTTCATCGCGATGCAGGAATGGGGCGCGCTGGAGACGCCGATCTTTCTCACCTCGACCATGCAGGTCGGCCGGGTGTACGACGCTGCATGCGAGTTGCTGGCGGACGAGGACGCCGGCATCGGCACCGACGACGTCATCATCCCGGTCGTGGCCGAATGCGACGACAGCTTCTTGAACGACGCCCGGCGGATGCAGGTCACTCGCGCCGACGTCGTGGTTGCGCTGCGAGCGGCGCGCGCGTCGGCGGCAGCGTCTGCGGCCGGTTCGCCCTCCGCACCCGGCGAAGGCGCGATCGGCAGCGGTACGGGCATGAGCTGCCTCGGTTTCAAGGGCGGCATCGGTACGTCCTCCCGCATCGTCCCACCGATCGATGGCACGGGTTCCTCGTACACGGTCGGTGTGCTCGTGATGACGAATTTTGGCGACCGGGAACGGCTGACGGTCGACGGCGTACCGGTCGGGCAACTGATGCCCGCGGCGCAGCAGCCGACAGCGCCACCGGCTGGCTCGTGCATCGTGGTTGTGCTGACCGACGCGCCGATCACCGCGGCCGACTGCCAACGGCTGGCCCGGCGGGCCGGGCTCGGACTCGCGCGCACTGGCTCGTACGCCAGCAACGGCAGCGGTGAGATCTTCGTGGCCGCCGCGACCGGACTTCGGGCACCGCGGGGCACCGCGCCAACCGTGTCGGCTGTGGTGTCGGCCGGCCTCAACGACTTCTTCGCCGGTGTCGTCGAGGCGACCGAGGAGGCCGTGTTGAACAGCCTGCTCCAAGCGTCGACCGTGGTCGGTCGGGACGGCAACGCGTCGGAGGGTCTGCCCGCCGACGTGGTCGCGGAGCTGCTCCGGACGTACCGTCGCTGAGGGGTCACCGCCCCTGGGCGGCGACGGCCCGGCGGACGTCGTCGTGCAGCAGGCACGCGGCCAGGTGACGATCGGTTGCGGACGGCAACAGCGGCAGCTCCGCGGTCGTGCACGCATGGGCGATCCCAGCGGCGGCCGCGCGACCGTCGGCGAGCGCCGGGCAGCGTGGGTGGAAGCGGCAGCCGGTCGGGATGCGGGTCGGATCCGGCGGCTCGCCCTTGAGCAGCGTCGGGCGATCGCGACGGGTGTGGCTACCGTCCCCCGCCACCGTGAGCAACGCTTGCGTGTACGGATGCTGCGGGTTCGCGAGCACCTCCTCGGTCGGCCCAACCTCGACGATGCGGCCGAGATACATCACCGCGATGCGGTCGGCGATGTTCCAGGCGAGCCCGAGATCGTGCGTGACCACGAGCACGGACAGGCCCATCTCTTCGCGCAAGCGCAGGAGCAGCGCCAGGATCTCGCCTCGGACCGACGCGTCGAGCGCGGACACCGGCTCGTCGGCGACGATGACCGATGGGTGCAGCGCCAGAGCCCCGGCGATGACGACGCGTTGGCGCTGTCCGCCCGACAGCTCGTGCGGGTACGAGAGGAAGAACCGCTCGGGCGGCCGCAATCCGGCCCGGGACAACGCATCCGCGACGAGCTGCTCCTCATTCCCCTGGATCTTGTGGATCCGGATGCCCTCGGCGACCGCCTCGTAGACCGACTGGCGTGGGTTCAGCGCGCCGGTCGGGTCCTGCAAAACGAGCTGTACATCGCGGCGATAGGCGCGGAGCGACTTCATCGAGTGACCGAGCGCGCGGCCTCGATACTGGATCGCGCCGCGGGTCGGTTTTTCGAGCCCGAGGATCGTGCGCGCGAGCGTGGTCTTGCCGCACCCCGACTCGCCGGCCAGTGCGACGATCTCGCCCGGCCGGATCTGGAGGTTCACGCCGTCGACGGCCCGGGCGTCGAATCCCTTGCGCAGCCCCCGACCGCTGAACGTGAGGTGGAGGTCGAAGGTTTCCAGTACCGGACCGGCTTCGGCTGGTTGGCGTGGGGCCGGGGCCGGGCTGGTCGTGGCCGTCATGCCGGAACTCCTTCGCCACTTTGCATCTCGTCGGGCACGTCGTCGCGCACGAGCACGCAGGCCGCGCTGTGATCGACGCCGGCCGGCCACAGTTTCACCTCGACCGTGCTGCATTCTTCGCGGGACACCGGGCACCGCGGATGGAACGTGCAGCCGCTCGGCAGATCGGCCGGGTGGGGCGGATCGCCGCCGAGCCCCTGCGGCGCATAGCGCGACGACCGGTCGCCGATGCGCGGGAACGCGCCGGCGAGCGCCTGTGCGTACGGGTGCGACGGAGCGCCGAAGACCTCCGACGTCGGTCCGTTCTCGACGACCTTGCCGGCGTACATGATGGCGGCCCGGTCGCAGGTCTGCGCCAGCACCGACAGGTCGTGCGTGATGAGGATCATTCCGAGGCCCATGTCCCGGACGAGATCGGTCAGCAATGTCAGCACCTGCGCCTGCACCATGACGTCGAGCGCCGTGGTCGGCTCGTCGGCGAGAATCAGCTTCGGCCGGCAGGCCAGCGCCATGGCGATCATGATGCGCTGCTTCTGGCCGCCGGAGAACTGGTGCGGATATTGGTCCATCCGCGATGCAGCAATGCCGACCTGCTCGAGGAGTTCGCCGACACGCGTGCGCGCAGCGCGTTCGGACACCTTCTCGTGCAACAGGATCGGCTCCGCGATCTGCTTGCTGACCTTCTGCACCGGGTTCAGCGAACTCATCGCGCCCTGGAAGACGATCGACGCCTGCGCCCACCGTACGGCGCGCAACTCGCCCCAGTTCATCGCGAGGACGTTGCGACCGTCGAGCAGCACCTCACCGGTGACCGTGGCCGACCGCGGCAGGAGGCGGAGCGCCGCCGCGACAAGCGTCGACTTGCCGCAACCGGATTCGCCGGCGACGCCGAGCGTCTGTCCCGCGTCCACGGCGAGGTCGACACCGCGTACGGCCGGAATGGGGCCTTGTTCAGTGGCGTACGTGACCGACAGGTCCTTGATCTCCAGCAGCGTCATGTCCTCACCGGCCCGCGAGCCGGGGCGTGAGGACCTTTTCCAGCGCGTTGCCCACCCACGTGAAGGCGAGCACCACGAGCGCGATGGCGAGACCCGGGGTGACGAGATAGGCCCAGGCACCGCTGGAGACCGCGCCGGACGTGAACGCTCCGTCGAGCATCGTGCCCCAGGACGTCGCGGTCAGGCTCGGACTGCCGAGACCCAAGAACGCGAGCGTCGACTCGCTCAGGATCGCGCCAGCGATCGTGATTGTGGTGTTCGCGAGCACCAGCGGCATGATGTTCGGCAACGTGTGTTTGACCATCTGGTGCACGTTGCTGGCGCCGAGCGCACGGGCGCGGTCCATGAACGGACGCGCCTTCACCGACAACACTTGCGCGCGCAGGATCCGCGCCGTGCCCGGCCACGACGTGATGCCGAGCACCAGGATCGTCTTGTCGGTGCCGCGACCGAGTAGCACCTGCAACACGATCACCAATGGCAGGAACGGGATGTTCAACGCCCAGTCGTCGAAGCGCATGAGCAGGGTGTCGACCCAACCGCCATAGTGACCGGAGACGACTCCGACGATCGTCCCGATCACCATCGCGATCGCCGCCGCTGAGATGCCGACGACCAGCGACGTCCGAGCGCCCAATGCGAGGAGCGAAAACACCGAGCGGCCGTACTCGTCGGTGCCGAGCGGGTACGCGCCGGACGGCGGCTGGAACGGTCGACCGGTCGCGGCGATGATGGACAGCGCGTCGCTTCCGATGACGATCGGGGCGATGATCGCGTCGAGCACCAGGATGGCGAGGACGATGACCCCGGCCTTGCCCTGGGGCTGCGCCCACACCTCGACCCACGTCCGGTGCATCGCGGCCCGACGGCGGCGCCAGACAACCGAGCCACGCAGTCGAGGTACCGCAACCGGTCCGGCGGTCACAGCTCCCTCACCCGCGGATCGATGACGCCGAGCAGTACGTCGGCGATCAGGTTGCACACGATGACACTCCCGGTGAAGAGCAGGAAAAGTCCCCGAAGCAGCGGGAAATCGGTGCCCGACACCGCGGTCTCGGTCAGCAGCCCGAGCCCGGGCCAGGAGAAGACGGTCTCGACCAGCAGCGCACCCGAAATGACGAAGCCGAAGTACAGCAGGATCTGCGTCACTGCGGGCAGCAACGCGTTGGGAACCACGTGTTGGCGGCGTACGGCGAGTTCGCGCAGCCCCTTGGCCCGCGCCGTCTGCACGTAGTCCTGGCCCATCTCATCGAGCATCGACGAGCGCATGACGAGTTGATACTGCGCGAGGTACGCGAGGGTCAGCGTGAGCCCGGGCAGCACCAGGTGCCAGCCGATGTTGATCCAGCCGGCCATCGACGCCGGCTTGACGTCGTCGTCGTAGATGCCGCCGGTGGGAAACCAGCCGAGGCCGACCTGGTCGCCGGCGAGGAACAGGAGCAGCATGAGGCCGAGCCAGAATTCCGGCACCGAATACAGCGTGACCGATACGCCGTTGGAGATCTTGTCGAACGCGCTACCCCGCTCCCACGCCCCTTTGATGCCTATCCAGGTGCCGATCACCGATGACAGCACGGTCGAGACGCCGACGAGCAGCACGGTCGGCCAGATCCGTTCGGTGATGACGTTCCAGACCGGTTGGGTGTAGTAGGTCGAAATGCCGAGGTTGTGGTGCAGGAAGAGTTGGTCGCAGTAGTCGATGAACTGCTGCCACTTGGACTGGTCATAGCCGAACTCGTGCCGCAGCTTGGCCTGGGCCGCCGCGTCGAGATGCCGGTTGCGCACGAGCGCGCGAATCGGATTCGACGACAACACGTTGAAGAGAAAGAAGTTGAACAGGACGATGGCCGCGAGGCTCACCACGGCACCGATCAGCCGGCGGCCGATGAGCAGCGGCACCCGCCAGCGCATCGCCGCCGCGCTCGGTGGCCGGCGGCCGCCGGAGGCCCGCGGTGGCGCCTCCGGCGGTGCGCTTTCGATCGGTAGCGTCGTCACGCGTCCTTACTCCCGCTCGTCCGCGGTCGAGCGGCGGCGGAGGAAGCCGAACAACACACCGGCCACAACGACGACGACGACGATCGCGACAATGATCCATACGACCGCGCTGGTCCCGCCGCCGCTGGACGTCGACGCCGATGCGGCGACCTTGATGTCCACGGTCCGGGTCGTGTACGTGCCGAACTGGAAGAACGCCTGACCCTTGTCGGCCGGTTGCTGGACGATGCCGGTCCACTTCGCGGAGTTGTACGCCTCGAGGTCGTCCGGGTAGAAGAGCACGAGGTATGGCACATCCGTGTACAGCATCTGCTGCATCTGCTGGATCATCGGCTTGCGTTGGGCCGGGTCGACGGTCGTGCTCTGCTTCGCGTAGAGCGAGTCGTAGGCCGGGTTGCAGTAGTACGAGTCGGACCAGCCGGCGACCGGCGACTTGGCCGTACCGGTGTCGCGCTGGCCGCACGTC
>DASQPR010000264.1:0-2873 GCA_035643815.1 Micromonosporaceae bacterium
GGCCGGAGCTGTCCACCACTACCCGCAGCGGGGTTCGGGGTGCCGCGGTCCCGGACTGCCCGAGCGAGGCTTGACGTACGGTCAGGTGAGAGTCGTCGGCGATCACCGTGCCGACGCCCGCGATGATCGCGTCGACGGTGCCACGGAGCACGTGAACGTCGGCCCGGGCCTCGGGTGAGGTGATCCATTGACTCGTCCCGTCGGCCGCCGCGCTCCGGCCGTCCAGCGTCGCCGCGTACTTCCAGATCACGTACGGCCGACCCCGACGTACGGCCGACAGCCAGAACCGCAATCCGTGGGCGGCTTCCGCGGCCCGTACCCCCGTGACGACCTCGACCCCGGCGGCGCGCAGGCGATCCAGGCCGCCGGCAGCTAACGGATTCGGATCTCGCACCGCGACCACGACGCGGGCTATCCCGGCCGAGAGAAGGGCGTCGACGCACGGCGGCGTACGGCCGGTGTGGTTGCACGGTTCGAGTGTGACCACCGCCGTGCCGCCCCGAGCCGGGTCGCCTGGCCGCGTCGACGCGTGGCGCAGCGCAACAATTTCGGCGTGCGGACCACCGGCCGGCGTCGTACGGCCCACGCCCGCGACCTCACCGGCCGCATCGAGGATCACCGCGCCGACGCTCGGGTTGGGGCTGGTTTCGCCGAGGCCGAGCGCCGCCAGCGAGATGGCCCGGCGCATCGCATCGTCGACCGACTCGTCGATGGAGACATCGACGAACTGATCGACACGCCCGCTGCCGCTGCTCACGCCCGCCCCCTTCTGGCTCGCGCGATACGCGCGGCGGGGGGATTCAGGGCGGACTTCTCGGAACGGGACTGCGCACGCGCGCACGAACCGCCCCTTCGACCGGGGCACCCACTGCTGGGTGGCCGGTCTGGCCCGCGCGCTGTCTCCCGTCCGGACTTTGACCGTCGGCCCCGGGTTCTCACCAGGTCCACCGGTCACTGGATGTGACCGGGTCGCGGGCTTACCGCCGACTCGAAAGCCGGGCGGATCACCGCCGGTTCGGATTTTCACCGAGTCCCGCCAGCGCGTGGTGGGTACGTAATCAGTCTTCCACGGATGCGCCGCACTTACGACGGGTCCGCGACACACGTCACACCGCGCTCCCCCGTACCAGCTAGCGCGGTGTGACGCGTGATCGTCGCCGGCGGCGATCGGCGGCGGCGCCGGCCCGCGTACGGACCGGGACATCCCACAAGACGCCATTGCGGCGGCGAAACGTTGCCGTTTGCGGCAATCAATTCCCGCCGGCCGCCAGGCGGTAGCGTCAATGGGCAAGACGAGACGGGAGAACACCGTGCCGGACACCGAGTTCGTCGTGGTGACGACGACGATCGACACCGAGGGTGCGGCCCGCGAGCTGGCGCGCTCGGCCGTGACCGCCCGACTCGCCGCGTGCGGGCAAGTCGGCTCTCCGGTCACGAGCGTCTACTGGTGGGATCATGCAGTCCGGGAGTTAACCGAGTGGACGGTGTCTCTTAAAACAACCCGTACGCGCTACGCAGCGCTCGCCGAGCACATTCGGGCGGTCCATACGTACGAGGTGCCGGAGATCGTCGCGACACCGATCATTACCGGTGATCCGGCTTATCTCGCCTGGATCCGCGACGAGACCAACACGGTCTGACTCGCGCGGCGGGCTAGAAGCCGCGCCACCCGGGGGGCAGCGGAGCCGGATCCGGCTCGTCGACCCACGGTGCGTCGTCCAAAGGCCCGCTCTCGTTGCGATCGCGAGAACCCCGATCGCGGTCGGCTCGATCCCGCTCTACTCGATCACCGTCGACTCGGGCGTTGTGGTCGCGGGCGTTGTGATCGCGGGCATTGTGATCGCGGGCATTGTGATCGCGCCAGCGCGCTGCCTCATCGCTCTCATCCCCGCGCGGACCGGGCACGACCGCCCGGCCCGTCGCCGTGGTCGGGCCGGCCGCCGAACCGACCGCCGTGCCAACCGCCGTCCCATGCCCGTACCCGCCGCCGTGGTGAGGTGGTTGCTGAGCCCGACCCGCGCCGGCTGGTGGATCCGCCCACGGTGGTGGGTACGGCGAGGCCGCGGCCTGAGCTGGCGCCGACCGCGACGGCACCGCCCAGGACGGCCTGGCCGGCTCGATGGGTGCGCTCAGTCCGGGCGCGTTCGCTCCGGATGCGTCGGCTCCCGGTGCGTCAATCCAATCGTCGTCGACGTCCTCGTCGGTCCAATCCGGCGCGGTCCAATTCTCCCCCAACTCGTCCGGCCACGGCTGCACGCCCCGGCGCGGCAACGGAATGGATCCGGAGCCGGCCGGTGAGATGGGCCGGTCATCGCCGTCGTCCACCGATCGCCGGTCGATCGCCACGTACGAGCCGGGCTGGGTCTTCGCGACCGACTTCATCTCGGAAGCGGCCGCGAGCACCTCCCGCGGATCGCTGAACTCCCGCGACGTCGACAGGCTCACGCCGATGGAGATCGTCACCAGATTGGCTCGCCGAATGTTGCCGCGGCGGTCGGTGATCTGCAGGTAGCCACGCTGCGCGTCGATCGGGTCGGAGATGGCGTCGGCCGCCGCCAGAAATGCGTGGATCGCATGGTACGTGAGCGGCTTGACCTGGTCGGGCGTACAGACCAGCACGAAGTCGTCGCCGCCGATGTGCCCGATGAACGGTCGCGGACTGGTGTCGATCGCGTCCGCCGCGTTCTGCAGACACTCGGCCAGCGCCGCGATGAACTCGTCGCCGCGGGCGAAGCCGTACGCGTCATTCACGGTCTTGAACCGGTCGATGTCGATGTGGCCGACGGCGAACGCCTCGTGGTTCGCGGCGCGGGTCTGCACCTCTTGCAGGATGCGGTTGTTGCCGGGCAGGCCGGTCAGCGGCGAGGACTCGC